>DATAMU010000430.1:0-12404 GCA_036266605.1 Candidatus Acidiferrum sp.
TTGCGAATGCCGATGACCTGACGCCCCATCTCTTTTGCGCGATAGACGACCGACTTGATCACCGGGTTCAGTCCCGGCACGTCGCCGCCGCCCGTCAGGATTCCAATATTGTTTTTCGCAGCCACGTGATGCTTCTCCTCACCGTTAGGTATTGTCCGGCGCGGCTTGTCCTCCAATGGCCAAGCACGCCTCCACGACCCTACATAATCGCATAAACGCGCGCCCAAGCGCTCATACCGCGCCGATTTGAAAAAAATTGGTCACGCATGAGGAAAAACATTTGCAAAACGGAGAATTCTGAATAGGCTAGGCGTCGCTGAGGTGGACCGATGGCGGCAACTGGGGCTCCTGCGGCCGGAAGCGGTTTTGGTAGTACGCTGCGCCGCGACGCGTGGTGGGTGGAAGTTCTGCCGGTGATCGTGTTGTTGGGAGGTTTCGGGCTTTATGCCACGCTCCGGGCCTTCGAGGGAAAATTCTACGAGTGGGGACCCTATCTCTCCCCGTTTTACTCGCCGCTCATTGATGCCAATCATCGCTGGTGGAAGTGGTCACCGGCGATTTTGATTTTGGGGGGGCCGCTGAGTTTCCGCGCCACCTGCTACTACTACCGCAAGGCCTACTATCGCGCGTTTTTCGCCGATCCACCGGCTTGCTCCGTTGGTGAGCCGAAGCGCTCGTACAGCGGCGAAACGAAATTCCCGTTCATCCTGCAAAATCTCCATCGCTACGCGCTGTATCTCGCCATCATTTTTCTCGCGTTCTTGTGGAAGGACGCCTACGACGCATTTTGGTGGGACGGAAAATTCGGCATGGGTGTCGGCACGATTGTGCTGCTGGTCAACATCATCCTGCTCACGATCTACACGATGTCCTGCCATTCGCTGCGGCATCTCGCCGGTGGAAAGCTCGATTGTTTTTCGTGTGCGTCTTTTGGCAAGCCGAGGCACGGTGCTTGGTCATTTCTCACCAGTCTGAACGAACGCCACATGCTCTTCGCGTGGATGAGTTTGATTTCCGTCGGCTTCGCCGATTTTTATATCCGCATGGTCGCTTGCGGAGTGTTTCGTGACGTGAGGATCTTTTGAGCTCTGGCGCACAATCTTTCGATCGATTTGAAACGCATGAGCACGACGTGCTGGTAATTGGCGCGGGCGGCGCCGGTTTGCGCGCAGCGATTGAAGCGTTGGCGCAAGGCGTGAGCGTCGGCGTCGTCAGCAAATCGCTGCTCGGCAAAGCGCACACCGTGATGGCCGAAGGCGGCATCGCGGCGGCCATGGCCAACGTCGATTCTGCCGACGGCTGGAAGCCACATTTCCGCGACACGATGCGCGGCGGAAAAATGCTCAATAACTGGCGCATGGCGCAGCTACACGCGCAAGAAGCGCCGGAGCGCGTGCGCGAACTGGAGCAATGGGGAGCGATTTTCGATCGCACTGCCGACGGAAATATTTTGCAGCGCGCGTTCGGCGGCCACACCTACAAGCGGTTGTGCCACGTCGGCGATCGCACCGGCCTCGAAATGATTCGCACGCTCCAGGATCGCGGCGTGCAGCTCGGCTTCGATGTCTACATGGAATGCACGATTGTGCGATTGCTGAAGGATGGCAATCGCTGCTGCGGCGCAATCGGCTACTGGCGCGAGCAAGGCCGCTTCGTCGTCTTCAAAGCGAAGTCGGTTGTGATGGCCACCGGCGGTATCGGCAAAGCCTGGCCGATCACTTCCAATTCGTGGGAATACACCGGCGACGGCATGGCGCTCGCTTACGAAGCCGGCGCCGAATTGATGGATCTGGAGTTTGTGCAGTTTCATCCGACGGGGATGGTTTGGCCGCCGGGCGTGCAGGGAATTTTGGTGACTGAGGCGGTGCGTGGCGAAGGCGGGATTCTGCGCAACAGCAAGGGCGAGCGCTTCATGGAGAAGTACGATCCGAAGCGAATGGAACTTTCCACGCGCGACGTCGTCGCCCGCTCGATTTACACCGAAGTGAAGGAAGGACGCGGCACCGAGCACGGCGGCGCTTATCTCGACATTTCGCACAAGCCCGCCGAGTACGTGAAGAAAAAGCTGCCGAGCATGTATCACCAGTTCAAGGAACTGGCGGACGTCGATATTACGAAGGGGCCGATGGAAGTTGGTCCGACGTGCCACTACGTGATGGGCGGGATTCGCGTGGATGCGGACACGGCGCAATCGACGTTGCCGGGATTGTTTGCGGCGGGGGAATGCGCCGCGGGATTGCACGGTGCGAATCGGCTTGGCGGAAATTCGCTGTCGGATTTGCTGGTGTTTGGACGTCGCGCTGGATTGGCTGCGGCGAAACACGCGAAGGAAGTTTCGTCGCCGACGATCGACCCGGCGCAGATCGATGCGGCGGAAAAGTATGCGCTCGAGCCATTTCAGCGGCAGCACGGTGAGAGTCCGTATGCGGTGCATCGCGATTTGCAGAAGACGATGCAGAGCCTGGTCGGAATTTTCCGCACGCGAACCGATGTCGAACAAGCGCTCGCCGATCTCGAGAAGCTGAACCAGCGGTGGAAACTTGTGAGCGTCGAAGGCTCGCGCATGTTCAATCCGGGCTGGCATCTTGCGCTCGATTTGCACTCGATGTTGAAGATTTCGGAAGCGGTGGCGAAGTGCGCGCTCGTTCGCGAAGAAAGCCGCGGAGCGCACAGCCGCATCGATTTCCCCGAAACCAGCGTGGAGTGGGGAACGAAGAACAACATCATCAGCCAGGATTCGAGCGGCGTAATGAATCTTCGCCAGGACTTGAAATCGGATCTGCCCGACGAGCTAAAACAAGTGCTCGCCGAGGACGGCGGCAAATGAACTCGTCTGCGCAGACTCGTCAGCAATCAGCGCTCTCTAATTTTGCGCTCTGCTCGAACGAACTCTTGACGACACGCCCTCATCGCATCGATATTCGCAACTATGGACATTCCGTGGAAATCGCTGGCGCCCGTGCAACCCGGTCGAGAGTACATCGCGCTTCTGAGCTATCTTCCGCTCAAGCGCTATTCCAAAATGCCGCTGTTCTTTCGTTGGTCATCGCAGATCAATGCACAGCTTCGCGCGACGCCGGGAGCGATCGGTTACTCCATGCGCGCGAAGGTTTTTACACGTCGTTTCTGGACGCTGTCGGTGTGGGACAGCGACAAGGCGCTGATGGAGTTCGTCGCGAAAGTTCCGCATGGCGAAGCGATGCAGAAAATCGCTCCGTACATGGGCAAGACAAATTTCTGGCGCTGGAAGCTGCCGAGTGCGGAAGTTCCTCCGCGATGGGACGACGCGATGCGTCGCGCGGCGGGCGGCTGAATTGCGATTCGGAACGAGGCTGGGCTGAGTTTCGTGCTCGCCGTGCATCGTGCGGCGACGCTAGGAAAAACAGCCGGCAAGATGCCCTTCGTTCCTCAGGACGAGCCGGCGCTATCGTTCGGAAAAGTTTTGCCAAGGAGAGCTGACTGATGGCCGAGGCGATCCTGAACGTATTTCGCGGAAGCAAGGACGGCGGCGAGACCGTGAATTACACGGTGCCGATCGCGCCGGGCATGGTCGTTCTCGATGCGCTTCATTACATTCAGGGACATCTCTCTCCCGATCTTGCGGTGCGCTGGAACTGCAAGGCAGGGAAGTGCGGTTCGTGTTCGGCGGAAGTGAATGGCCGGCCGCGGCTCACGTGCAAGACGCGCATGGATACGTTGCCGACGCATGAGCCGATCACGGTGCGACCGCTGAAGACGTTTCCCGTCATCAAAGATTTGGTGACCGACGTTTCGTGGAATTACAAGGTCAACAAGAAGATTCCACCGTTTCAGCCGAAGAAGGGAACGAATTGGAAGTTTTATCAGGAAGATGCCGATCGCGTGCAGGAGTTCCGCAAGTGCATCGAGTGTTTCCTGTGCCAGAACGTTTGCCATGTCTTGCGCGATCACGATCAGAAGGCAAAGTTTGGCGGGCCGAGATTTTTCGTGCGCGTCGCGGGATTAGAGATGCATCCGCTCGACGACGGCGATCGCGTGCCGCTGCTAAAGGAAGAGCTTGGACTTGGGTATTGCAACATCACGAAGTGCTGCACGGAAGTTTGCCCGGAGGAGATTCACATTACGGACAATGCGATCATTCCGTTGAAGGAGCGCGTTGTGGATCGGTATTACGATCCGCTGGTTTGGATCGCGAGGAAGATTGGGGGCAAGTGACGCGTTGCGTTTGTTGCGCGTAGTGACTTGGTTGCCGGTGTGCGAGGGCGGACTGAAGCCCGCCCCTACACGGAAACGGATGAGAGATCCGCGGTTGTGATCGTCCCACGTTAGGAGGATCAAGATGGATCTGAAATTGAAAACGATCTCCAAGTCGGGGATTGGCGAGGCCATCGCCAAGGCCGAGTTGTATCGCTACCTTAACGAACCGGAAGAAGCGGAGTCCATCTGCCGCGATATTTTGGCGGCTGATCCGCAGAACATGCTGGGGATGCGGATGCTTGGGTTGAGCATCACGGACCAGTTCGAGGGGCGGCCGTCGGATCGGTACGGCGAAGTCGAACGGATTTTCGACGGGCTGAAAGATCCGTACGAGCGGTCTTACTACATGGGACTGCTCTGCGAACGGCGGGTGAAGGCGCAGCTACGTATGGGGCGTGCGCCGCATACGTTGTTGCCGTTGCTGGAGCGGGCGCTGCAATGTTTCGCCGAGGCGGAGAAGATTCGGCCAGCGGGGAATGACGATTCGATCCTGCGGTGGAATCGGTGTGTGCGGTTGTTGCAGAGCGAGCCGGACTTTGAGTCGGAAGAGGCGGCGTCGCTGGAAGCTTGGGATAGTCCGCCGAATTGATGGTGACGGGTGATTCGTGAGTGGTGTTCGGGACAACCAAGCTTGAAGTTGACGCCGGGCGGAGCAAGGCCCGCCCCTACAAAGCAAGAACCCCGCGAGGCGGCGACTCCCCCTGCTTTTGTGTAAGTGCGGAATCTACGGGGGTTGAAAGTGCTTGTTTTCATACACTTTTGTAAGTGCGGAAGCTAAAGGGTTTACGGACAGTCCGAAAATCACAGGGATAAAAAGAAAAAGGCCCGTCTCGGAAGAGGCGGGCCTTTACTTGTTTGGGAATATAACCTAAGAGGTAGCATTTGTCAAGATGGGATTGAGGGGGTTCGCGTGGATTTTGGTTGTTCGAATCAGCCGATTGCATCTGGTTGATTGCAGAAACTTTGAAAATGAATGGCGCTGCACCCCACCCTCGGAATTCGAGGGTGGGGCACCCGGCGATTTGTGTGTTCGACTCAGGCGGAGGCGAGTGGCTGATTCGAGCGACGTTCGAAAATGCGTTGAGCCGTACAAGGTTGGTGGTCGACGCTAAGGCATGGGCTGGGTTGAATTCAAACCCCGCGATCTGGGAAGCGATCGCGGGTACAGGTGAAGCAAGACTAAATCGGAGTCGTCGTGTTGGGATGGGTTAAGTTTGGATCTAAACCCGCACCCTTTCAAAAGCAAAAGGGTGCGGCACCCAACTGCCGTCTTCCACCCAAACGCGTCGCTATTTGAGGACGGGGAGGATGATGGTGGAGGGGTTTTGTTTGGAGTGGTAGATGCGCTCGGTGGCTTTTTGGAAGTCGGCGGGGGTGGCTTCCATGATGTTGATGAATTTTTGGGGGTTGCGGTCGGTTAGGGGGAACCAGGTGCTGTGAATCTGGATCATGATGCGGTGACCGTGGCGGAAGGTGTGGTTGATGTCGGGGAGGTCGAAGTCGAGAGCGGTGGGTTGGTTGGGGACGAAGGGTTCGGGCTTTTCGAACGAGTTGCGGAATTTGCCGCGGAAGGGTTCGCCGCGGACCATTTGCTGGTAGCCGCCCATTTCGACGTCTTTGGGATTCGGGTCGGGATTGGGATAGTCCATCGGATAGACGTCGATCAATTTCACATCGAAATCGGAGTCGGTGCCGCTGGTTGAGACCCAGAGATGAGGGGAGACGGCGCCGGCGACGGTGATGTCTTCCTGAAGCGGCGCGGATTGGTAGACGAGGACGTCGCCGCGGCGGGTGAGGAAGCGTTGGTCGGCATCCATATATTCGCGCGGGACGTCGGTGGTGATGGTGTTGATGAACGGGACGGGGTGCGCGGGATCGCTGACGTACTCGTCGTACGTGGCTTTCGAATCGTCAGCTGAATCGGTGAGTTTGCCGCCGTCGTGGAGATACAGAGTGCGCTTCTCGGTGTTTGGCGGAGGCCATGCGTCATATTGGCGCCATACGTTTGTGCCGGTTTCGAATACGTAGGCGGTAGGAAGTTTTGGATCGGGCGCGTCTTTCAGGTGCTGGCGGAAAAAGGGCAGCAGGATTTTGCTGTTGTAGAAATCGGAAGTCTTTGAGGCGAAATCGACGTCGCCGAGTTTATCGCCGGGAGTGCCAGCCCAGCCGCCGTGGACCCACGGGCCGATGACGAGTTTGTCGGAAGTGTTGGGGCTGAGCTCTTCGACTTTGTGGAAGACGCGGCGGGGGCCGACGAGATCTTCGGCGTCGAACCAGCCGCCGACGGCCATGACGGCGGCGTTGACGTTCTTCAAGTGCATGGAGATGTCGCGGGCTTTCCAGAAGGCGTCGTATTCGACGTGATCGACTTGATCGTCCCAGTAGCTCGGACTCTGATGCATGAGTTTTTTGGAGTTCGAAAGCGGGCCCATCTTTAGATAGAACTCGTAACCGTCGGTGGTGCCCCAGTCGTAGCGCGGGCCTCGGGTCGGCGGGCCGATGGCGGTGCGCACTGGGAAATTGACGTAAAAGCCGAAATTGGCGGCGAGCATGAACGCGCCGTTGTGATAGGCGTCGTCACCCATAAAGAGGTCGGTGACGGGAGCCTGCGGGGATGCGGCTTTGAGGGCCGGGTGCGAATCGATCATTCCGGCTGCGGCGAAAAAGCCATCGTAGGAAATGCCCCAGATGCCGGCTTTGCCATTGTTGTTGGGGACGTTGTGGAGGAGCCACTCGATCGTGTCGTAGGTGTCGGTGCTTTCGTCGAAATCTTTCGGGCCTTTTTTGTCTTTGGCCGGCGTGACTTCGACGAAGGTGCCTTCGGACATGTAGCGGCCGCGGACATCCTGATCGACGAAGATGAAGCCGTCGCGGACGAAGACAGGTGAAGGGCCGAGACGCTTGGGGTAGTGATCGACGCCGTAGGGGCCGACGCTATATGGCGTGCGGTCGATGAGGAAGGGATAGGTTTGCGATGTGTCTTTGGGGATGTAGACGGCGGTGAAGAGTTTGGTGCCGTCGCGCATGGGGATGCGGTATTCGTGCTTGGTGTAGTGTTCGCGGATTTCGGCGGCGGTGGTGTTGGAGTCGTCGGCGTCGTCATCGTCTGAGGATTGAGGGCGAGAGGGGATGGCAAGGAAGGCTAAGAGAGATGCGATGCAGCAGGCGATGAGCGAGCGGCGGAGGAAACGCGACATTCGGAAGTCCTCTGAGAAAAGGATTTTGAGCGGGACAACAATACGTGGGGCGGAAGGGAAGGTCAAACGTTGGAGAGACTGGCGTACGGAGGCGAAGGCGACGACGTACGGTCCAGGAGAACGTCCAACAGATGCTTCGATTGCCGCCCGGTAGGAATAGATGAGACCAAATTCTCTGGCATGTGCGGTTCGAAAAGCGGTCTTCCCGTCGCTGATCGGTGGTTGGCAGTAGAGCGACGTGTCGGGAAACCTGGAAACGGCGGGCTTTGGATGTATCTATTTATGATTTGGTAGCGTATAGTGATTTTGTAACTCCTCGAAAGCAGGAATCATGAACAATCCGGCGATCTACCCATGGCAGACGGCCTACGTGTCTGCGATTTTGGAGTTCGAACCCAAGAAGCTAGCGGCAAAGATCAAAGAAGCTGTCCGTGTCATTCACGAGCGCATGAAAGACCCGATTCAGTTTGCAAGCCACGAGTACCAGGCAATTCAAGACGCGCTTCGAGCTATCGGCGTACTGTGCGCGGGGACGAACAAGCTACGCGTTCATTAGTCGCGGACAGTCCGGAAGGGACATATGAATTCGATTCCGCTCAGCGAATGGAGAACTTGCTTTGCCGCCGTGCTGTTTGAGGCGGATCAAACTCGATTCAAGTCGCGAATTGCGGATGCTTTGAGAGCAATCGATGAACGACTGAAGTCGGCAGAACAGATCGGAACGATCGAGCGAATATCGATTGAATCGGCGCAACGAAGTCTGGCAGAGATGGAACGAGAGCCGTTCGTCGCACCCCGACGGCGGGTGGAGAAGACGGTCACCGCGAATGGGAAGGATGGGTCCGTTGCCGAACGAGAGGGTACACGGCCCGGCGTCGGTTCTCGTGTGCGTGTCACTTTGTCATCGGGACAGGCAGTTGCAGCAGAAATCGTCGTGATATTCACCGCGTCTACCGGAAAGAACATCCTGGTGTCGTTCGACAATCGATTCGCGCGGGTTGGTCGGGAGCAAATTGTGGATCGCATGAGTGCGACTGCATAGGCTAACCGAAGAGTTTTCGAACAGAAGGCAGAGGACCAAGCGATGATCGCCGATGCGAACTTTCCCTGGCATAGGGCATATCTAGCCGCTCTCAGCGAAACTGATCCCGCGCCGCTTTCATTCCGCATCTCCGAGGCGATGTCGGCTTTGGAACAGCGACAATTGAGTCCGTTACCGAAAAAAGAGGAAAAGGCGATTTTGCGTCAGGCGCAGATAGCGATGCGCCTCATGCTGATCCGAAATGAAAGCTGCGGAGGTCAGAATGGTTGACGCTGTTTGATTTCGTCGTAGGCATAACGATTCGTAACTTCGAGGTAGAACCAGAGGAAAAATGCCAGACCAATCGCATGAACGAGCCGCAGAGTTCCACGAGCAAGCTGCGCACGCCCATCGGGCTGCCGCGGTGAGTCACGGGAAGGGCGATCACCGTACTGGGCACGAGAATTCCAAACAAGCAATGGAACACGCGAACAAAGCGTTCGGCTGGTCGAGGGATGCACATTAGAAATCAGAGAACGCCGTGAAGAAGAATCCATGAGCGACCTTAGATCCTCAGTGTGGCGAACCGCTTATGTAGCAGCGATCCTGGAATCGGACGGCGCGAGAATCAGCCATCGAATTTCGAAGGCGCGGGCCGCGATCGACGAACGGCTGAACAGCCGTGTGGAAATCACGCCAAATGAGCACGAAGCAATCGATGCCGCCGTGCAAAAGCTTGCGACGCTGAAGGTCCAGCATGTGGAATTGATTCAACCGGCCGCGCCGACCGGAGATACGGAGCCGGCTAGCTAATCGCGCGGACGCTTTGTGCCGCCGGTTTTTCCCGCCGGAACCGCAACGTAACCAGTATCGACGCGAGCTTTTGCTTGAGTTTGCGCAGGATTGGATTTCTGCGGCGAGGTGCTTTCCCAATCAGGGTTATATGGGCCCGAAGGCAATCTTGTTCGGTACAAATCTTCATTTCCGTTCCTAGTGGTCGTTCGATGTCGGGCAGCGAATACGAAGGACGATCGTTCGGCGAATGGCGCTTCCGCTTTTAATGCGGCTGTTCTGGCGCCGGTTGGGGCACAGCAGGCCGCACGGCGGCACTTAACCCAGAAGTGAGACCTTGCCGTACTAGCTTGAAAATCGTGCGCCGGTTTTCGACGATCGTTTTCAGCCATGCGAAACGTCCGAGTTGCGGGAAATAAATGCCGCGGAAGCAAAGGCGCGCGATGAAGATGTTGATGCGATAGCCGAGCGGCTTGTGGTTGAGCGAATCGACGGCAGCTTCGATTGCCTCCGGGCTGTACGACCTCGACCATCCGCGTCTTACTTCGTTGTGAGCTTCATCGATGCTCATCTTCAGTGGGGTATGCGCCATGGTGAATGGCAGAAACTCCAGCCAATGCTTCGTGCGCGTCAGCCGACCAGCGACCTCGAGTCGCTTGTAAAGCGGAGTGGCGGGCAAAGGCGTCAGCAATCCGAAAATGGGCAGGCCGGGCGGCCACGTGCGAATTTCCTTCAGAGTGCGGTCGGCGACTCCGGGTGTGTCGTTGTCCATGCCAAAGATGAATGAGGTAATCGCGAAGACGTTGCGTTGCGCAAGCCTGTCGAGCACGGCGGCGTACTCGCCGGGCTTGTTGAAGCCCTTTTTCACGTCGGCAAGGTTGGCGGGGTCGATGGACTCCATGCCGATGAAGACCCACTTGCCGCCAGAGGCGGAGATGAGGTCGACGAGTTCTTCATCGCGAAGGAGGTTGGCGCTGATTTGCGCGACCCAGTTCACCTGGGCGCCGGCGGCGATAATGTCGCGCAAGAGAGATTTCGTGCGCTTGATGTTGATGGCGAAATTATCGTCGATGAAAAAGACGGCGATCTGACCGAGTTCGCTTTTCGCGCGCTCTTTCAAGAGCAAAAGTTCGTTGACGACGCTTTCGTTGGTGCGAAAGCGAATGGAGTCGCCGAAGAAACCGGTGACGGTGCAGAATTCGCATCCGTAGGGGCAGCCGCGGCCGGATTCCATCGGGATGATGCGAAATGTGCCCCAGCCCTCGCCGATACGGGCGAGGGCGCGTTTAGCGAGCTTTGGGATTAAATTGAACTGGTTGAGGTTGATCTTGTCCCACGGGATCGTTGGATATTCCTGGAGACTTGGCTTCTTGCTTTGACCGAACGCGTCCACTGGGGCGTATAAGTCTTTCAACTGGCCGCGCGTCGCGTCTTCGACAATTTTGGGCCAGGTTTCGTCGGCTTCGCCGAGAGCAACGGCATCGGCGTGTCGCGGCCCACCGCTTCGGCCGAGCGCTTCATCAGCTTCTTCCGTTACGTGGGGGCCGCCCATCACGACAGGCACGCCCGCTGAGCGGATTGCATCGGCCATGCGATACGCTTTGGCGATCATGCGGGTCATCGCGCCGATTCCAACCAGACCGATATTTTGTTCGCGCACGAATCGGACGATGCCAGCTTCGTCCATGGGCTGCGCATTGCCGTCGATCAGAACGACATCGTGTTCCGGCGGTGTGAGCGCCTGGAGAAGAAACATCCAAAGATGAGGCATGAAATTACGCGTGACCCCGTTATCCGGGTTGTAGAGCAGAATTCGCATAGGTTAGGGGCGACAACGACTGGGTCACTGAGGTTAGAACGCGGTAAGCGGCGGTGTCTGGTCAATTTTGACCACTTTTGAATATCATCTGCGAGAGATCGAAGAATCTCGCATTTTGCCGGGAAGAGTGTTAACAAACTCGCGGAGAAACTGATGCCAAAGAGGAAAAAAGGCGGGGCCGCGGAAGCGTTCAACGCCAGCGAGTATCTGGAGACTGCCGGAGTCAAAAGAAAAATCGTTGCCTATCGAAAACGGCAGACAATTTTCTCGCAAGGCGACGTGTCTCGATCGGTCTTCTATCTGAGATCGGGCTCGGTGAAGATTACGGTGACTTCGTCTGCAGGCAAGGAAGCCGTGATCGCACTTTTGCATCCGGGCGATTTCTTCGGCGAAGGATGTATTGCCGGGCAACCGTTGCGGGTGGCGAGGGCAAGTGCGATGGGGCCCGTTTCGGTGTTGGAGATTGAAAAGAGGGAGATGATTCGAGTCATCCACGAAGAGCATGAGTTCTCGGATCGCTTTGTCGCCCACATGCTCAAGCGTAACGTGCGGGTCGAAGAGGATTTAGTCGATCAGCTTTTCAATTCGAGCGAGAAACGTCTGGCGCGGACGCTCTTGTTAATCGCCCGATACGGAAATGAGGGAAGGCCGGAGAAAATTGTGGCGCGGGTGTCTCAGGGCACACTGGCGGAAATGGTTGGGACGACACGAAGCCGCGTCAGCTTCTTCATGAACAAGTTTCGCAGATTGGGATTCATCAAATACAACGGCGGGCTACAGGTAAACGATTCGCTTCTGCGTGTCATTCTTCACGACTGAGGGCGCCTTCACAATTCAGGTCCTTCGCCGAGCGCGTGCGCCACGCCAGCTCTGAGTAATTCACGTTGCCCGATGGATAGGATTTCGGCTGGCTTCAGCGGCGGGGTTACGATGTTGATTGTGTTTTTCAAACTCGTGGGAGAATGACTATTCGGAGAGGGAAACTCCGCGAGTCACCACGTACGCGATTCATTCTGATTCAAACAGACAAAATCCTATGACAGATTTTCAAATGCGAGAGAAGAGGCCGTTGCGGGGGCCGAGGCCTGATCCACCAGGGCCGCCGCTTAAAAACTACATTACGCCGGCGGGGTTGCAGCGGCTGAAGGACGAGCATGCGTTTTTGTTGACTCGCGAGCGGCCGGCGGTGGTGGAGGTTGTGGCGTGGGCTGCTGGTAACGGGGATCGCAGTGAGAATGCGGACTACCAGTATGGCAAGCGGCGGTTGAACCAGATTGACTCGCGGATTCGATTTTTGACGAAGCGGATTGATGCGGCGGTGGTTGTCGATCCTGCTGCG
>DATAMU010000431.1:0-1828 GCA_036266605.1 Candidatus Acidiferrum sp.
CATCACCGGCCGCTTCGGCTGATCGTGGTTCGGCAAGGCTTTGTAGGGGCGCAGCATTGCTGCGCCCCATGTCCGCAAGATGTAAGCCACAGAAGGGTTTGGGAGGGCACGACTTCAGTCGTGCCGTGACGTAAGGCAACACAACAGCGGCTTTAGCCGCTAGGGCTCGAAAGAATTTTCAAGTCTCGGCAAAAGCAAACCGCCGGGAAATGTTTGTGGGTCGCGGCTTCAGCCGCGACATCAGAACCGGAGAGGTAAAGGGGCTTCAGCCCCTGAAGTCACTGCAGAGGAACACATGGAACGCCACTTCGAAAAAGACCTCAACGTCGTCAAAGAACGCCTTCTCTGGATGGGCTCGCTCGCCGAGCGCGCTGTCCACCAATCCGTTCACAGCGTCCTAGACTCCGACGAACAGCTCGCCAAGCGGGTCCTCGACGAAGAAGATCAGATCAACGAGCTTCAGCTCGAAATCGACGACCGCGTAGTCCAGCTCCTCGCGCTCCATCAACTGATGGCCGCCGACCTTCGCTTCGTCCTCGCCGTCTCGCGCATCAACAACGACCTCGAGCGCATCGGCGATCAGGCCGTCAACATCTCGCAGGGCAGCCTCCGCATTCTTCGCCACCCGCGCGTGAAGCCTTACGTCGATCTTCCACGCATGTCCGAACTCGCCGAGGAAATGGTCCGCGATGCGTTGAACGCCGTCGTCCGCCGCGACGTCGAGCTCGCCCAAAAAGTTCTCGCCATGGACGACCAGGTCGATCACTACCGCGACCAGATCTTCCGCGAACTCCTCACCTACATGATGGGCGATTCCAGCGTCGTCTTCCCCGCGTTCGAATTAATCCTCGTTGCCAAAAATCTCGAGCGCATCGGCGACCACGCCACCAACATCGCCGAAGACGTCATCTACATCGTCCAAGGCCAGGACGTCCGCCACCCCACCGTCGACCGCCGCTAGCCACGGCTCTTTGGGTGCCGCACCCACAGCTTTTCGAGGGTGCGGGTTTAGATCCAACCTCGCCGAATCTGATCCGTTTCTGCAAGGTTTCATCCGATTTTTCTTCTTTCATTTCGACTTTCAACTGTCGACTGTCAACTCTCCCCTCACTTCCCCAATCCATCCGGCAGCCCCGAGTAATACCGAAATCCCTCGATCGGCTTTCCATCCTTCATTCGAATCCACTTCCGAATCATCTCCTTCATCTCTTTCACTTCCGCTTCCGAAGGATGCGCTTTGTATTCCTTCCACCCCGGCCCGAATTGGCTCGTGTACTTCGCCCCCGCATTCACCGTCTTCTCCACGTACTCGCTGATGTCCACCCAAGTGTTCTCATCTGCAAAATCGTAGTCGTTGTAAAACAAATATTCCGGGATCATGAATTCCTTCAATCCCTCTTGCGTGATCTGCCCCTCGAAGAGCAGCCGCCACATCGCCGCTCGCGCCGCATCCGCCGCCAAATACGCCGCCGCTCGATGATCCGACTTGTGCCACCGCTGATAATTTTTTCCGGGATCCCACGCCATCAAAACATCCGGCCGCATCTTCCGAATCAACCGCACCAGATTCTCAACCACCGCTTTCCGGTCCTCGAATTCCAGCAACCCATCGTCATATCCCAAATTGATGTAGTGCGATCCCGGAATCCCCAATTCCGCCAGCGCCGCCAATTCCTCCTGACGCCGAATATCCGCCAGCTGCGTCCGCGACAATTTCGGATCCTGCGTCCCCACATTCCCCGTCGTCAGCGTCACCACATAAACCTGATTCCCATGCGCCTGAAACATCGCCAGCGTTCCATGTGAAATCGCATCGTCATCCGCATGC
>DATAMU010000432.1:0-1660 GCA_036266605.1 Candidatus Acidiferrum sp.
CGCCCACCGCCGCCCATTCCTCCTCCCGGGTAGCCCAATCGCGGTCCGCCACCGCCATACCCGCTATTGCTATTGGCTCGGTCCTGCTGAGCCTCCTGCAGCTTCTTTGTGGGGTCGTCGCTGTCGTCGCGGTTGAACTTCCATTCCCCGAAAATCGCCGTTCTCGGCTGCAACGCCGTTTTCTGCACCGGTGGGCGAGTTATTGCCGCCGGCGCATCCTTCGGCGGAGGCAATGTCATAGGTCCCGGAGGCGCTTGCGCTTGGGCGAATCCTGCACAAGCCATTGAAAACAGGCCAATTAACAACACCTTGAAGAAGGTTCGAAAAATCAGATTCCCATTTTGGAATTCCACAGCACTCTTACCTCTTATCTCTCGTTCCCGAATCGGTCCACCCAAGTTCCCCTCAAAACCGCAGGCCCGACACTGGGGTGCTCCTACTCTCCGAACCTACTTACCTAGCCACGCATTCAGCTCGCTGGCTCGAGTCAAAATCCCAAGCGCCCCCAGCTTCCGAAAATTCGCCAGCCGCTCTCGATATCCGTGCGCGCCCTTCGGCAAAATCGCCATGAACGGCACCTTCGCGTCCCGCGCCGCCAGCGCATCATCAATATTGTCGCCGACATACACCGCCGTGGACGGGTCCCGCCCCGCCAGAATCCTCAGCAAGCCATCCGGCGCCGGCTTTCCATTCTCGACGTCGCCCATCGTCACGACCGTCCGGAAATGCTTCGAATGCGGCCACTTATCGAACGTGAACGCATATTCTCGGCGCGTGCGTCCCGTAAACAGATGCAGTTCATATCTTTTCGACCACCGCTCGATCTGCTTTGCCGTGATCACAAATTTCTCGTTGTGTACGTTTCCGCGCCGTTCGTCCGTCCCCCAATAAAATTTTTCGAATGCCGCTCGCGCCTCGTCATAGGATGTCGGTTTGCCGAGCGCAGTCACCCAGTTCGCCGTCATTCGCCAATCGTCGTTGTGGCCCGGCTTCGCCTTCCATTTGTGCAGATCGGCGTAAGTTACGCGCTTCCCGCTCAAGTGCCGCACGGTTTCGATCGCGGAGCGCCAATACGTCGCCCGCACATCGATCAATACGCCGTCGATATCGAAAATCAAGATCTTCGGGTGCAGTTTGAGTTTCGAACCCCGCAGTTTCGAACGTCGCACAGACTTGCGCGACTTCTTCGCCACACTTCGCTTCGTTTTTCTCTTGGTCATCTCGTAGGTAACGCGGTGGGTTTGTTTATCAACTATCGAGTTTCGCCGCACAAGCAACGCACGTCAAGCGACCACCGCTCAACAAAGAACCACACTCACTATTTTCGCTGCCCCACCATCTCCACAGGCGCCGCCGTCCCGGCCCCCGACCGCCGCTCAATAAAATCCTCCAACACATCATCCAGCTCCTGCGGACGAATCGGTTTCGTCAAATAACCATCCATCCCGCCCGCAATGCACTTTTCGCGATCGCCTGTCAGTGCATGCGCTGTCAGCGCGATGATCGGCTGATGCTTCCTCGTGATTTTCTCTCTCCCGCGAATCACCGCCGTGGCTTCGAGCCCGTCCATCTCCGGCATCTGCACGTCCATGAGCACGAGATCGAAGTCCTGATTGTGCATCACCGCGATCGCCTCGGCGCCATTCCCGACGACCGTGAC
>DATAMU010000433.1:0-5962 GCA_036266605.1 Candidatus Acidiferrum sp.
AACGCCACAAACTCCGGTAGGTCATAACTGTGTAGCCGCTTTACTTCTTTCTCCAGCGCGGGCAGTCGCGCAACAGTAGTTTTCATCATCAAGAAAAACTCCCGGCCGGTTGCCACCTTGCCCTTCCACCAATAAATCGACTCCACCGCCGCCGTCCCAATATTCGCGCAGGCCGCCAGCCTCTCCCCTACAACTCTGCGGGCGATCTCCCGCGCCTCCTTTAATGATCCGCATGTCACCAGCACCACTCTTTTTCCTTTTCCACCGACCACTGTTCCTCCTCGACCGGCTACAGCCTCTCCCCAACTATTTTTCCCCCGCCGCTCCGCGCTAGAATACCTCGCCATGACACCGTCTCCGACCACCTCACCGTCACCCGCATCGCCCATCAAATTCGGCACCTCCGGCTGGCGCGGCCTCATCGCCGACGACTTTACGTTCGCCAACGTGCGACTCGCAGTGACCGCAATCGCCGGCCACGTCAACGACGCCAAGAAAAACTCCACCATCCTCGTCGGCTACGACCCGCGCTTCTACTCCGAAGAATTCTCCCAACTCGCTGTGGACATCCTCCAGCAGCACAAAATCAAAACGCTGCTCTGCGAAACGTTCACGCCAACTCCCGCCGTCGCCTACGAAATCCAGCGCACCAAAATCGACGGCGCGATCAACTTCACCGCCAGCCACAACCCCGCCCAATATCACGGGCTTAAATTTTCCGGGCCCGATGCAGGCCCCGCGCTCCCCGAAGTCACCAAAGACATCGAAGCGCGCGCCGCAAAACTTTACGCACAAGGTGACATCGCGAAGCCACCTCGCCACGAGAATGCAAAATCCGAGATCGTCAATCTACGCGACACCTACCTCAAGCGCCTGGGCGAGCTCGTAAAATTCGACGTGCTGAAAAAAGGTAAGGCCAAATTCGTTATCGACGCGCTCCATGGCTGCGGCGCCGGCTATCTCGACAAAGTTCTCGCCGATCATGGCGTCGAAATCACCGCGATGCGAACCAATCGCGACACGCTTTTCGATGGCACCGGACCAGACGTTTCTGAAGAAAATCTCGCTCCTCTCCGCGACGCCGTAAAAAAATCCGGCTCCGCAGCCGGACTCGCCACCGACGGCGACGCCGACCGCTTCGGCATCATCGATCGCGACGGCACTTGGGTTTCGCCGAATCACATTCTTGCGCTCGTCTACGACTACCTCGTTGAATCGCGCGGCTGGAAGATGCCCGCAGCTCGCAGCGTCGCCACATCGCAAATGATCGACGCCGCTGCAAAATCTCACGGCCAAACGACGTACCAAACTCCGGTCGGCTTCAAGTACATCGGGCAACTGATCCGCGAAGATAAAATCGCGATGGGCGGCGAAGAGAGCGCCGGGCTCACCATTCGCGGCCACGTCCCCGAGAAAGACGGCATTCTCGCCTGCCTGCTCGTCGCGGAAATGCTCGCCGCTCGCGGCGGTTCGATCGAAGAGCAAGTTGCGGCGCTCTTCAAAAAACTTGGCCGCGAATTCTGGCCCGTCCGCGAAAATCTCCACCTCAGCGACGAACAGAAAGCAAACGCAATCAAGAAGGTCGCCGTGGATTCTTCGACACTTCTGGGCCGGAAAGTTGTTTCCGTCGATCGCACCGATGGCGCAAAATTCGTCTTCGACGATGGAAGCTGGATGCTGCTGCGACTTTCCGGCACCGAGCCGCTGTTGCGGCTCTACGTCGAAGCGGACAGCGCGAAGGCTTCCGCAAAGTTGACGGAAGAGGCGACGAAGTGGGTTCTCGCAACGTGAACGAAACCGTAGAAAATCAGATCAGCGAATTTTTGAAGCAGCACGGCCGCACAGTGCTTGGCTTGTTCGTGCTCGCTCTCGTCGTTCACGATATTTTCGGTACCCACGGCTTCATCGCGATGCGCCGGACGCAACTCGAAATTCAGAAAGTCCGCAAAGACATCGACCGCCTCAATTCCGAGAACGTCCAGCTCAGCGATCAGGTCAAAGCGCTGAAGACTGACCCGCACGCCATCGAACGCATCGCTCGTGAAGAACTTCAGCGCGCGAAACAAGGCGAAGTCATCATTCGCTACCCGAATCTGCCGAGACCGACCGACTCCCCTTCTCCAAAACCCTAAAGTTCCAAACTGGTCCCGTTTGATGTCGCACCGTCCAAGTTTCGGGATTGTGCGGTTGTTTTGCCACGCTTGTTGGCGTCGTCCGCGAAGGTGCAAGAGTTGGTTGGACGAAAGGGGGTACACCCCCTATGTTTTTCCAAAGAGTGCGCAAGGGGCGTGTTTTGTTCAGGTTGTGGGAAATCCCGAAAATGGGAGTGTGTAGATCGTTGATTCCGCAGGGGTTGCAGGAGTGCAAAGCGACAACTTCGAGGATGAAGCTGAATGACACAAAACATGGTAACATGAGAATGATATCTTGTCAATAACGATTTACGATGTAGCTATTCGAACGAGAGTTCGAATGCCAGTTTCGAACGAGGGAATGAAAGAATCTGGCTTAAAGCGTTCGAAAGAGGAAATGCCAGAGCGCGTCGACCAGAGCGTGTACGATCGCAGAGGCAAAAATGGAGTTCGTCAGGCGCCACGTCCACCCATAGAACATCCCGGCGATCGAAGCCAGAATCACATATCGCCAATTTGGGAATCCCATGTTCGTGATGTGGGAGAAGCCGAAGAGAATCGATGCCAAAACCCAGGCGACATTCTCGCTCTTGGTACTCCGTTGCAGCATATTCTGCAGCAACCCTCGAAACAAAAACTCTTCCGGCCAAGCCGTGAAACACAGAATCGCCAGCGCCGTGAATGGAAACATCTCCCATTCGTTCCAACGGGGACGGAACTCCACGAAACCCATTCCGGTCGCGAGTGGAATCGCAATCGCAGCAAAGCAAAGGAAAGTGCCGAACACGTAGATCGACCAGTTCGATCCCCAGCCGATGTTGTAGCCGATGTCTTCGAATTGCCGAATAAACAGAAAGGCCGCAACCGCTACGGTCACGCAGAGGAGCACCGTGAATATGTAGGCGAGACGCAGGCCGCCAGGCGAAGGCCAAAACCAATGCGTCGGCGAAAATTTCACTGCCGTCCAGACAGCGGCGATCGTTACGTAGTCCTGCCATGCGCCGGGGCGCGCGCGGCGCGCGGTAGCAGCGAGAGCAAGCGGAACGAAAATGAGCGCGGAAATTGCCGCGACACGTGCGAATGTGACAGTGCCCGTTCCGAAACCAAAGATCAGATACGCAAGCAAGGCCACGACGCCGAGAAGGTAGCCTGCGGCAGATTGGAATCGCGACCTGACGAAATCTAGAATTTCGCGGTTCGTAAAGAAAATTGCGGCCGCAAAATAGATGGAAAATGTGGTGAGCGTCGCGGCAGAATCGGCGCGGCCCAAACGAACGGAGAAGGCATAGATGACGGCAATGAGTGTCAGTGCTGCCCAGACCGCGAAGGCGCCGATAGGACCGATTTGATGTTTCGGTGGCAAGAATCGAATTGTAGCGCACGCAAGAAGTCGACAGTCTACAGTTGAAAGTCGAAAGTGCAAGGGTCCTCGGGTTGAGACTACTTGAGAATCTGTTGCGTCATTGAGAAGGAGAATGCGCGGAAATTTGCCGCGTTTTAGAGATTGAAGCGATTTGGGTACATCGACTGGATGCGGGGGCTGGCGTGCGTTCTGATGTTTCAGACGCACTGCTATAACTCATGGCTTAGCCCTGACGCGAAACGCTCGGGGCTGTATGGATGGTCGCAGCTCGGCGGCACCTTGCCTGCTCCGCTCTTCATTTTTCTCGCTGGTATCTCGTTTGCGCTGGTGACGGAAAAACTGCGAGATCGAGGGACGGATGGAGGGGCTATCGCCAGGCAAACCATTTCGCGTGGAGCAGAAGTTTTTGGGTTGGGGATTTTGTTTCGGATTCAGGAGTTTGTGTTTGGAATTACCGTCGCGCCGTGGACGGATCTGTTTCGGGTTGATGTGCTGAACATACTCGGGATCTCGATGGTGCTCATGGGGTTGATGTGCTGGCTGACCGGGCGGAGAGAAGAGAATTCACCACAGAGTTCGCAGAGTTCACAGAGGGGAGATGATGCTCTGTCTCGAATGCGCGGGCGGAGCATTGTGGCGGCGCTCGGGACGGCGACGGCTGTGGCGCTGGCTACACCGTTCATCTGGAACAAACGGTTTTCGATGCTGCCCTGGGAGATCGAAACTTATTTTAACGGCGTACACACGTTCAAAGCGCCGCAGCCGTGGCTCTTTCCGATGTTTCCATGGATCGCCTTCGCATTCGCGGGACTCGCTGTCGGGTTTTTCTTATTTTCCGATTTCGCCAAGCATCGTCTGACGACCGCTCTCATCTGGCTTGGCGTAACGGGAGTCGCCGCGTGCTTTCTGGCAGTTGCGTTCGATCTCGGTCCCATGCACTTGTACGATTCGGCGATCTACGACTATTGGCATACGAGTCCGAATTTTTTGCTGATGCGTTGCGGCATCCTGTTGATCATCCTGTTTCTCTGTTATGCCTGGTGCCATTGGGGATTCGCCGAGCGCGGCTTCAGCCCAATCATTCAGCTTGGACGACACTCCCTGCTCGTCTACTGGATCCACATCGAGTTTGTCTACGGCCGGCTTTCGTTCTTGCCCAAAGGCAACTGCGGAATCGCGTTGGCGACGCTCGGCCTAGTGATTATCTTTGTGGCGATGGTTGTGCTATCGGTCTGGCGAACGCGATCGAAGCACAAGACGATCCGCCAAACGGCAGCCGCGATCGCATAAGAGAGCCGTCGTGACTCAGGTATAGCCATCAAGACTATCATGAGTTGAAACAACTGGCAGCCCGGCGCGTCTCTAATCTTTTGGAACAAAACGAAGGTGTTGCGCGTAGCTAAATAGGAGTGGGGGCGCTGATGGAGACGTTTAAGCAGGATCTTTGGTTTGCGCTGCGCATGATGCGCAAGAACTTCGGCTTCACGATGGCAGCCGTGCTCTGCCTGATGCTGGGCATCGGTGCGACCACAGGCATTTTCACCGTCGTGAACGCGGTTTTGCTGCGCCCGCTCCCCTATTCGCATCCGGAGCAGCTCGTGCGCGTTTACACGGAGTTTCCGACATTTCCGAACGGTGGTCTGCCGCGATTTTGGACTTCGGCGCCCGAATTCTTCGATCTGCGTAAAGACACGAATTCGTGGGCGACGCTGGATGCGTGGGCCGTGTCGGGGACGAACCTCGGAGGCAAGACCCAGCCGGTACGCGTGACGGCAGCGTATGTCAGCGGCACGTTGATGGAAACACTCGGCGTTTCGCCGGTGATGGGTCGGCTGATTACTCCTGCGGATGACGTCACAGGCGCGCCGCTTGTTGCAGACATCTCGTACGGCACGTGGAAATCGGTCTTTGGCGGGGATGCGGACATCATCGGGCATGAAACGTTGGTGGATGGAAAGAAGACGACTATTGTCGGAGTGATGCCGACGAGTTTTCAGTTTCCTCCGGGAGAAAGCGATCCGGCACGCCTGTGGACGCCGCTGCAACTTGATCCGGCAAATCCGGGTAGTCGCGGATCACACAATTATTATTTGCTGGGGAGGCTGAAGCCGGGGGTGACGCCGCCGCAAGCGCAGGCGGAGCTGGCTTCGCTGGTGCAATCGTATGGCGAGCACAAGGCGCCGAAGACGCACAGCTTCGATCCGAAAAATCACACGCTGGTGAGTTATCCGCTGCAAGCGGAAGTGGTGTCGGGCGTGCGGCCAGCGCTGTTGATGCTGCTGGGCGCGGTGGCGTTTGTGTTGCTGATTGCGAGCGTCAACGTTGCGAATCTATTGCTTGCTCGAGCGGAGGCGCGGCGACGGGAGATTGCGATTCGCGGCGCGATGGGCGCGAGCCTGGGGCGGTTGGCGCGGCAATTTGTGACCGAGGGAATTTTGCTGGCGTTGTTTGGAGCGGCGTTGGGGCT
>DATAMU010000434.1:0-2391 GCA_036266605.1 Candidatus Acidiferrum sp.
CGTCCAATAGCCATCAGCATGCGGCATTTAAAATTTAGGAGTACTATCACCCGGCGAAGTGTACGGCAGCGACTGAAACCTCTCGGCACCCGGTCTTTCGTACAGTATCGGTTCTGCCTCAGCTTTTCGCATCCGCAACCCGCCGTGAATGCTGGTGTTATACTTTACGGGCGGCGGGGAATTTTTCCGGGTCAACAGGAGTAAACACGCTATGGGGCAGCAAGTTCGTGAGATTTTCGGCTGGGCGCGCCGGCGCAAGCTGTTGGCGTCTGCGTTTCTGGTCCTGACACTGGTGGTTGGCATCCTGATCGGCTCGATTGTGTCGGGCCGGACTTCGGCGATGAAGGCGATGTCGGCCTTCGCCGGGACCAACGCCACCCCGCTCAAATTGCCCGATCCGGTTCCCGCGTCCGCTTCGTTTTCTGCGATTGTGACCCGCGTCGAACCCGCGGTGGTCAACATTGCGACGACACAGGTTTTGGAGCGTAAGCCGGCGGTTTCGCGAAAGCGACGGTCTGCTCCAGGTGGTCAAGGCGGCGGCCAAGGTTACGGTAACGATCAAGACGATCCGATGCAGGATTTCTTCGACCGTTTTTTTGACGGGCGGCAGGATGCTCCTCCGCAAGCGGAACGGAGCCTCGGGTCGGGTGTGATCGTCGATAAACGCGGTTATGTGCTGACGAACAATCACGTGGTCGAGCAGGCGACGAAGATCCAGGTTTCTCTCGACGGCGACCCGAACAAATACACGGCGAAGGTCATCGGCGTCGATGAGGACACCGACCTCGCGGTGATCAAGATTGAGGCGAACAAAGAGCTGCCCACTGCGAAGCTTGGGAATTCCGATGGCGTCAATGTAGGCGATTGGGTTTTGGCGATCGGCAGCCCGTTCGGACTGAATGCGACCGTCACCGCGGGTATCATCAGCGCCAAAGATCGCGGCGGCATTGGCGGATCGAATCACCAGTTCCAACGATTTTTGCAGACGGACGCAGCGATCAACCCGGGCAACTCGGGTGGCCCGCTGGTCGATCTCGCGGGAGAAGTCATTGGCATCAACACGGCGATCATCACCGGCAGCCGTGGATACGAAGGCGTTGGCTTTGCGTTGCCTTCGACCGCGGCGATCAACGTTTACAACCAGATCATCGCGCAAGGACGCGTTACGCGCGGGTCGATCGGTGTGAGCTTCCAGGAAGAACTTGGCACGAATGCGATCACGCTGAAGGAACTCGGCGCCGCGAACGGCGTCGTGATTATGGGCGTCGAAGCAGGGAGCCCTGCGGAAAAGGCCGGACTCAAGGGTGGCGACGTAATTACCGCTGTCAACGGCAAGCCGGTGAAAACCGGCAACGATCTGGTGAATCCGATCGCACAGGCTCCGATCGGCAGCAAGGTGAAGATTGATTACGTGCGTGATCGCGCAGCCAAGGAAACGACTGCAGTGGTTGAAGACCGCACTCGCGTCTTCCCAACGTCGGCGGGTCACGTCGGCGATCAACAGGGCGATGAGGCCCAGCCGGCGGAATTTGGTCTGCGCGTCGAAAGCCTGACACCCGATCGCGCATCCCGAGTCGGGATGGATGGGCAGCGCGGCGTTCTCGTGGTCGATGTCGATCCCGCGAGTTTCGCAGACGATCTCGGCTTCGCGCGCGGTGACGTGATTACGGAAATCAATCGAGTGCCGGTGGCATCGATGGAGGATTACAAGTCGGCCGTCGGCAAGCTGAAGCCAGGCGAAAACGTGGTGTTCAAGGTTCTGCGCCGGGCCGATAACGATCACACGCTGACGGTGTTTTTGCCGGGCGTAGTGCCGGCGGACAGCAAGTAAGGATTGAAGGGAAGAGGCGCGGGAATCCGCGCCTCTTTTTTTGCGGAACACACAAAATGGGGAGCGTTTGCCATGCAATTCATGCGACGAGTGTCGATTGTGCTTTTAGGACTCGGCGTAGCTGTGTGTGCGAACACGCTCCCGGCGCAAGCGCAGACATCGAAGACCAAGACATCCGCTACTTCCAAGGCGCACAGCACGACGAAGAAGACGTCACGCAGGAAAAAAGACAAAGGACAGATGGCGCCGACATCCGAGCGCATCACCGAGATTCAGCAAGCGCTGGCGAAGGACGGATCATATTCTGCGGCACCGACGGGGAAGTGGGACAACAACACCATCGATGCGATGAAAAAGTTTCAGACGACGCATGCGCTGAATCCGAGCGGAAAGCTGGATGCGCGTACTCTGGAGAAACTAGGCCTTGGATCTACGACCGCCGGTGTGGCCGAGCCGGTCGCGCCGCCGAACTCCACTTCGCGGCTTACAGGTAATTCACTCCAATCATCACGGCAGTAACGCCTTGTTAGGCCAAGCGTCACAAGCTGAAAATACTTCGG
>DATAMU010000435.1:0-3325 GCA_036266605.1 Candidatus Acidiferrum sp.
AAATCACCATCGTAGCGGCGATTCTGATAGACGGTTAGAAATCGCCCAGACTCCTCGGCGAAGTTCACGAGCTCGACGGCTTCGGCGTACGACGTCGTGAATGGCTTATCGACGACGACGTCGTGCCCAGAAGCGAGAGCAGCACGAGCGAAGGGCGCGTGCGTTTCGTTCGGCGTCGCAATGACGATCAGCCGAATATCCGGCAACGCAAGAAGCTCATCGAGCGTGCGCACGATTTTTGCATCGGGATAGGCCTTGGCGGCTTCGTCGCCGGTACGCTGCAGAATCGCGGCGAGTCGCAACCCAGGCGTGCGCGAAATAACCTGCGCGTGGAATGCGCGCCCAGCGAGGCCAAATCCGATGAGTCCAACGTTGATCATGACGAACGATTATAGAGGTGATTCTGTCGCCGCTGGCGAGAAATGGTTTCTTTCGCAGAACGCAATGCTACTTCAAAATGAACTGCTGGCTCGTTCGCAGATTTGTTGAAGCGCGATGAAGAATCGCAGCAGCCGATCAATCAGGATGTACGGAGAGTGATGGCGAGTTCGACGACAAGGTCGGAGATGCAAGCGAAGCGCAAGCACTATGGGCTGATTGCGCTGCTGTCGGCTGGATTTATTTTGACTGGATTCCCGACGATCATGAACGGGCCGATTCTGCCGACGTTTATTTCGCGATGGAATCTGACCGATTCGCAGGCGGGATTATTTTTCACAGTGCAGTTCACCTCATCCCTTGCGGCGGTGTGGATCACGACGGGCTTGACCGCGTGGCGTGGTTACAGACCAGGGCTGGTGATCGGTTACATACTCACTGGAATCGGCCTCGCGTTGCTGAATTCACCGACGCAAGGAGTCGCGCTGCTTGCGACAGCCCTTTACGGGATGGGCTACGGCCTCGTTGTGCCGCCAACAAATCTTGCGGGCGCGGAAGCGGGCGGCGCAGGCGTAGTGAGCCTGCTGAATTTTGCCTGGGGTATCGGCGCGGTGGCTTGCGCGCCGCTCGTCAGCGTGTCACTACGACATCATTCGTTGACGAGATTTTTTTGGGTTCTCGCAGGAGTCGGATTCGCACTGGCCGCGGCATTTGTATTTGCTCCGCTGCCGGAAAAACATCACGACAACTCGACCGAGGCCGCGAAAAGCCGCGCGAGCGTTCCGTCCGTCGGAATAACCACGGTGACCGCTGCTCTGTTTTTCTTGTACGTTGGAAGCGAAGCTGGCATCGGCGGATGGGCTGCCGAACATGTGAAACGTCTGCTTGGCCACGCCACTGAACTCACGACGATGACGCCGCTGTTCTTTTATGCGGGCATGATGGTCGGTCGTGGAGTTGCTTCGCTGCTGCTGTCGCGCATCGGTTCGCTCCGATTTGTCATTCTGGCATTTTCGCTGTCGATTCTGGGCATCGTCACCATCATCGCGGCGCACAGTCCGCACGTCGCGATTGCGGGATTCACGATCGCGGGGCTTGGCTGCGCGACGATTTATCCGATTTACATTTCGTGGTTTTCGCATTGGTATGGGCCGGCGGCGCGGCGATTGGGCGGCGTTGTTTTTTCGATGGCTTCGCTGGGCGGATCGGCGTTGCCGTGGCTGGTGGGATTTGTTTCGACGAAAGCGAATAGTTTGCCGATCGGATTTCTGGTGCCGCTCGCGGGGATGCTCGTGATGGCGGTTCTGGTTACGGTTTTGCGAAAACGAGGATTGCAGATGTTGTGAGGGTGGCGGATAAACGGATCAGTCGTAGTCGTGCTGGCGCCGGACGGGGCAAGCCCCGCCCCTACAAACTCCGCGGCGAACGGCGTTTCTCCAGAGGGGCGGATGGCGACGTAAAGTCGCCGCTACGGTATCCTTTCGGCGTGTTGAAAACGGCTACAAATCAGCGTGGGTCGCGGCGAGCGGAAGAGCAGCGGTCGCCGACGCGTGCGCTGCTGTTTGGGCTGATCATCACCCTGCTTGCGGTCGTCGCGTATTCGGCGTACATCACGGTGCAGATCTCGGGGCTGCGTAAGTTGCAGAGCGAGATGGTCGATCGAAATCGTCGCGACTCGCTACAGTTGTTGCGTCTGCAGAACGATCTCAATTCGGTCGCGCTGGCGATGCGCGACATGCTCGATTCGAGCGAGCCGTATCCGATCAGCGCGTGGTCGGCGCAATTTGCGCGGCTGCGCGGCGACATCGACGCGGCGCTGACCGTAGAAGAACAAAATGCTTCGGCGCAGCGCACCGAAGAGCAGCGCGACTATTTACGGCATCAGCTGACGCAATTCTGGGATGCGATGGACCGCATGTTCGCGCTGGCAAACAACGGGAAGGAAGCGGGAGCAAAGGAGCAGATTCGCTTGTCGCTGCAAGCGCGGCAAGCGGCGCTCAGCACGGCGGTTTCGCGGCTGCTGGTGGAAAACAACGAAGGCGAGCAACGCGCGGCGGGGCAGATCGGCGGGATTTACACGCGCGTCCAGAAGCAGGTTTATCTTTTTTTTGCTGCGATTGTGATTGCAATCGTGCTCACCAGTCTTTATTTGATTCGCACGAATCGCGAGATCTTTGCGCGGCTCGCGACTCTTTCGGAGCAGCGCAGCGAACTGGCGCAGAAATTGATTTCGACGCAGGAATCGACGCTGCGTCATATTTCGCGCGAGTTGCACGACGAATTCGGGCAGGTGCTTACCGCGATCGGCTCGCTGCTTGGGCGCCTCGGTAAGCAAGCGCCGGAAGGTTCGCCACTGCGTGCCGATCTACAAGAAGTGCAAGAAATCGCTCAATCGACGCTGAACAATATCCGCGGGCTGTCTCAGGCGCTGCACCCGGTGTTGCTGGAAGAGCAAGGATTGGCAAGCACCCTCGACTGGTACATTCCGACTGTGTCGCATCAGATGGGGCTTTCGCTACACTATGAAAAGTCAGGTGCGACGTTTCCGGTCGAAACGGTCGCGGGCGTGCAGATTTATCGTGTGCTGCAAGAAGCACTGAACAATGTGAGCCGGCATTCGGGTCAGCGGGAAGCGTGGGTGCGTTTGAAATTTTCGGGCGGCGATCTTGGTCTCGACGTGGAAGATCACGGCAAAGGATTTACGAGCAACGGTGCGGGACAGAATGCACATCAAGGTATCGGGCTCGTCGGAATGCGCGAGCGCGCGGAACTGATCGGCGGAACATTGGAATTGTTGCAACCGAACGAAGGAGGAACGCTGGTGCGATTGACGGTGCCGCGTGAGCGGGCGGAGGCGGCGCATGGCGGATAAGATCACGGTTTTGCTGGTGGACGACCACGCATTGGTGCGCAAAGGATTTCGCCGAATGCTGGAAGACGATCCGGC
>DATAMU010000436.1:0-2784 GCA_036266605.1 Candidatus Acidiferrum sp.
CGAGCATGCGCATTCGGGATTTGATGGTGATCTGTCGGTAGGCGAGCCGCACCCTCCGGTTCCTGCGGCGGATTAGAAGCGATAAAAGGGCTGAAGCCCTCGTTGTGGTGACTTTCGGCACAGCTGAAGCCGTGTCCTCCCGACTCCACTCTTCAACAGCTTTACTTCGGTCTTAAGGTTTTCGCATCGTGTTGACAAAACGCCACTTTGCAGCGGGTGGCGACTCCCTCCAAACTGAATAAGTCATGGCAAACAAAGATCTGGCAATCGTGGTGTTGGCGGCGGGCAAAGGCACGCGGCTCAAGTCGAATCTCGCGAAGGTGCTGCATCAGGCGGGCGGAAGGTCGCTGGTGGAACAGGTGCTGCGGGCGTGCGCACCGCTGGGCGCAAAGAAGACGGTGGTGGTTATCGGGCACCAGGCCGAGCAGGTTGCGGCAGTAGTCGAGCCGATGGGTGCGAGAACGGCGCTGCAATTTCCGCAACACGGCACGGGGCACGCGATGCAGGTAGCGCGGCGGGCAATCGGTGGGGCGAAGATTGCGGTGGTGCTGCCGGGAGATGCGCCGCTGATTCGAACAGAGACTTTGAAGGCGCTGATCGCGGCGCATCGTTCGGGAAATGCGGCGGTGACGATTTTGTCAGCGGTGCTCAGCGATCCGTCGGGATACGGGCGTGTCGTGCGGAAGTCGGAGACGCTGGTTGGTGCGATCGTCGAGGAGTCGCAGCTAGCTCCGGAGCAGCGCGAGATCAACGAGATCAATTCGAGCATTTACTGTTTTTCGCTCGATAAGCTGTGGCCGGCGCTGGCGCAGGTGAAGCCGAACAACAAGCACAAAGAGATTTATTTGACCGACGCAGTCGGAGTGCTGGCGGCGAAGGGCGAGACGGTGCTGGCGCAGATTGCTCCGGATTCGCGCGAGGTGCTGGGATGCAATACGCGTGCGGATTTGGCGGAGGTCGATGGGATTTTCCGCGAGTGGAAGCGGAATGAATTGATGGCAGGCGGAGTTTCGATCCAGTTGCCGCAGACGGTGGTTGTGGATTCGGATGTGACGGCGGGCGAGGACTCGCTGGTCGAAGCGAACGTGCAACTGCTGGGTAAGACGAAGCTCGGGGCGCGATGCATCGTGCGGACGGGCAGCGTGTTGAAAGATGCGGTGCTGGGCGACGATGTGATCGTGGAACAGCATTGCGTGATCGCGAATTCACGGCTGGATGAGCGCGTGACGATCGGGCCGTTTGCGCGGCTGCGGAACGAGAATCATTTGAAGGCGGGCGTGCACATCGGGAACTTCGTCGAGCTGAAGAAGACGACGATGGGCGAAGGGACGAAGGCGGGACATCTCGCGTATCTCGGCGATGCGAAGATCGGGACGAAGACGAACATAGGGGCTGGGACGATTACGTGCAATTACGACGGGTTTCATAAGCATCCGACGACGATTGGCGACCGCGTGTTTATCGGGACCGATTCGGCTCTGGTGGCGCCGGTGAAGATTGGCCACGGGGCGTATGTCGCGGCGGGTTCGACGATTACGGAGAATGTGCCGGCGGAGGCGCTGGGGATTGCGCGCGGGCGGCAAGTTGTGAAGGCGGGTTGGGCGACGAAGAAGCGTCGGGAGTTGGCGGCGGCGAACGGCAACCTGGGAAGATCCACAAAGAGAAAAAGCGCCACAAAATCACGTAAGCCGGCACGCAAGTCGAGTCGCAAGTCCAAGAGCAAGAAGCGCCGGTAGGTTACCGGTTGGCTGCTCGCCACCAAACAGAATCATTCGAACTGCTACCCTCCGACATACTTGACGCATAAGGAGAACCTTCCTTGGGACTTTGGGTGAATTGGGTTCTGGTCATCGTGGGCATCGTGTGCGTCATCGCGGAGCTGGCGATGGGGGCGATGACAGGACTCGACCTGGCGCTGGTCGGCGGTTCGTTGGTGATCGGCGGAGGCATTGGTCTTCTTGCTGCATCGGAAAAAATCGGGCTGCTCGCAGCGGGTGGATTGGCGCTGTTGTATTTCGCGGTTCTTCGAAATTGGCTGAAGGCAAAAGCGACCGTCAAACATCACCCCACGAATGTGGATGCGCTGATCGGAAAAATCGGCATCGTCACGAAACGAATTGCATCGCATGAGGCCGGAATGGTGAAGGTGGGCGCGGAGGTCTGGCGCGCGGAGTTGGTCGCAGGCGAAGAGAGCGCAAAAGAGCCGGGAGTCGAGATCAGTGTCCAAGCGGTGGAAGGCGTAACGCTCAAGGTGAGGTGAGTGGAATGGATACCAGCGTCTTGTTCATCACATTTCTTTTTATCTTTGTCGTATTCGGGCTGGTGACGCTCGCCAAAGGAGCGCGGACGGTCCGGCAATATGAAAAAGGGCTGATCACGCGGTTGGGCAAGTATCACGGCATGGCGCCGTCCGGGCTTACGTTTATCGTGCCGTTCGTCGATGACATCGTGCGCGTGGACATGCGCGAGCAGGTGATTTCGGTGCCGCCGCAGAAGCTGATCACAAAAGACAACGTGACGGTGGAAGTTGACGCGGTCGTGTACTACAAAGTGATTGACCCGGTGAAATCGCAGTATGAGGTGCAGGATTTTGGCTTCGCTTGCACGACATTGGCGCAAACGAATTTGCGGAATTTAATCGGCGATCGAACGCTGGACGAAACGCTGGTCGCGCGCGACATGATCAACACCAACCTGCGGGCCGTGCTCGACGAGGCGACCAACATCTGGGGCGTCAAGGTGACGCGCGTCGAGGTGCAGAGGATCGATCCGCCGGTCGACATC
>DATAMU010000437.1:0-8564 GCA_036266605.1 Candidatus Acidiferrum sp.
ACACTGGCTCGAGCACGCTCCCATCGGCACACCCTTCACCGCCGACGACCTGAACGACCCGGAAGATCGCCGCGGCGCGCACTGGACCGACGCGGATGTTCTGCTCGTGTACGCACCCGGCAGCTCACCCGATGAATTTCCGCCGACGATGGCAAAGTTCATCCCCGCGGGCTCCGACCTCGTCTTCCAGATGCACTACACCACCAACGGCCACGCAGGCATCGACACAACGCGTGTGGGCCTGCGCTTTGCGAAAACGCCACCGCCCAAACGCGTCCTCACGCTCCAACTCACCAACGACCACTTCGTCATCCCGCCCGGCGCGCCCGACTATCGCGTCGAAGCACGCGGCACGCTCCCCAACGATGCGCTGCTTCTCAGCTTCTTTCCACACATGCATCTGCGCGGCAAGCGTTTCGAATACAACATCGTGCACCCAAACAACCCCGCATCGAATCTCACTACAGGCGGCGCAGGGGGAAATAACCCGCAAGAAAATTCCGTCGAGACCCTCCTCCGCGTGAACTATCACTTCCACTGGCAGATGAGCTACAAGCTCGCCGAGCCGATGCCGCTGAAGGCGGGCACGGAACTCCAGGCGATCGCGTGGTACGACAATTCCAAAAACAATCCGCACAACCCCGATCCCGACAGTGCCGTCCGCTGGGGCGATCAAACCTACGACGAAATGATGGTCGGTTTTTTCGACGTGGCCGTCGAAGGCAACATCGATAAGAAGAAATTCTTCGAACGCAACGGCAAACAACGTCCACAAACGCAGCAACCGAACTAAACCAAGAAAATCCGGAGCCGACCCAAAATGGAAATTCGCAGCGAATACGTCGAACTCAAAGTCTCCGACGGCACCACGATGCAAGCCTGGACCGCCCGGCCCATCGACGGCGGCTCGCTTCCCGGCTTGCTCGTCTTTCAAGAAGCCTTCGGCGTCAACGGGCACATTCGCGACATCACGCAACGTTTCGCGCGGGAAGGATTCATGGCCATCGCGCCCGAGCTTTTTCACCGCACCGCACCCGGATTCGAAGGCGCTTACGATGCGTTCCCCACCGTCGTGCCGCATCTTAACGCACTGAAAGACGATCAGATGGAAGCCGACCAGCGCGCGGCGTTCGAATGGCTGACCTCGCAGAGCGTCACGGAAGGGCGCATCGGCGCCGTCGGCTACTGCATGGGAGGCCGCGCCGCGTTTCTCGCTGGGCTGACGCTGCAGATCGGCTGCGCGACCTCTTATTACGGCGGCGGCATCGCGCCGAGGGGCACCAACCCTGGCTTGCTGATGCGCGCAAAAGATCTCCGCTGCCCCGTTTTGCTGTTTTGGGGAGGCAAGGACAAGAGCCTTACGCATGACCAGGTTCGCGCCGTCCGCGACACCCTCAGCGACGCCAGAAAGAATTTCATAAACGTCGAAATCTCGGACGCCGAGCATGGTTTCTTCTGCGATCAGCGCGCATCGTACAACCCCACCGCAGCCGCCGAAGCATGGCCGCTGACGCTCACGTTTCTGCGCCTGCACACCGCACAAGCGGGGGCAGCCACTCGATGAGAAGTCGAATTATTAGAATCAGTTAGAGACACCGGGCGACGGCGAACTTGTCGCGACAATCAATCGAACCGCTAAGCCATCGACCGTGCCCTTTTTTCTACTTGGATTCCACAGCGTTTCGCACCTGCTATTTGCTATTTGACCATCGCTTGCGCCGCCGCTTTGGACGCCCCTAAAACGCTGTGCTAGATTTCGAAGTTGGCGCTACTAGTACGCCTAAACTCGTGCCCACGCAGACACCAATCGACTCTCGCAGGACGTCGGACACCGGAACGAATCCGAAGATTCACCGGGTCGAGGTTTATTGGACCGCCGTCACCTACAAAACGGTCGCAGTCTACGTGATTCTGGCTGCGGCAATTATTTTCGGCGTGTTTTACGTCGTGAGCCCCAACCTTTATCAGAACACGATCAAGAAAATCAGCACCGCCATCGACAACAGCGACAGCGAAGCGGTAGCGGCGAGCCAAACGCAGGCGAAATTCGTCAACCTCGACGGTAAAGTTCTCGTGAAGAAAGTGAACTCGGTCCAGTGGGTTCAGGCCGACTTCCACACCACGCTCGATAAAGGCGATCTGGTGCAGACTGGGCCGGAAGGCGTCGCCCGCATCACCTTCGGCGACCGCACATCGTACACGGTCAAACCCGACACGCTGATCACCGTCGAAGAAAATTCGATGGCGAGCAACAAGCCGACGAGCGTCGCGGTTCACATCAACACCGGGTCGGTCGATCTCGCCACGCCGAACTGGCCGTCGCCCGAGTCGAAGGCGGCTGTCAGCTTCGAAGATTCCACTGCGCAACTGGCTTCGAACTCGCAAGCTGCTGTAAAGGCCGATCCTGAGACCAAGCAGAGCGAAGTCGTGATGTCGCGCGGTACCGCCGAAGTCCAGCGCGGCGCCGAGCGGATACAACTCGCTCAATTCCAGAAGGCTACCTTGCCTGCGGAAGGCCACATCACAAAGACCGACGTACTTGCGCCTCCGGAACCGCTTCAACCTCTGAATTTGGCGCCGATCATCGGCGAAAACCCGAAACAGACGTCGATCCATTTCGAATGGAAGCCGGTGCAGGACGCGGTTTCCTATACGCTCCGCATCAGTACGACTTCGATGTTCACAAAGACGGTGAAGCAGCCGACGGTGACGGGCACGAGCGTCGATGTGACTGGGCTTGATCCGGGCGACTACTTTTGGAATGTCGTTGCGACCGATGCGAAGAAAGAGTCAAGCGAAGTCAGTGATACGTTTAAGTTCACGCTGGTCGCGCAGGGCAAGACGCAGGAAATGGTGCTTGAGATTCAGGACACGCAGCTGCACGGGCGCGTCGCGGAAATCATCGGGCACACCGAACCGGGTGCTGCGCTCATCGTGAACGGGCAGACCGTGCCGAACATCGGCCCCGACGGTAGCTTCCGTTATTTCACCGATCCGCTGACGCCGGGTGAGCATACGATTGTTGTGATTGGCCAGAACCGCCGCGGTGGGACGGCGAAGCAGCAAGTTTCCATCGTGGTACCGCGCTAGTTGTTCGAAGCTTCCGCGTGCCAGGTAATGGCGGCGGCCTCTTAGGCCGATGAAGTAGAGATGCAGTGGCGCGATTCGCAACACCGCGCCGAATCTGTGGAATTTGTGGGCGACCGAAGCGCGTTCTTTGCGGGTCGTGACGGTCGGGGACAATTGGATCGCGTTTCGGTCTGAAGCAGCGCGTTTCCCGGGCAGCGGAGAGGGATCTCCGCGGAGGAACGAGGGATGAACAAGAACGGTTACAACCTCAGGTCGGTTTTTAGTCTGTTTTCGTCCGACCTGGCGATCGACCTGGGCACGGCGAACACACTGGTGTTTTCGCACGGCAAAGGCATCGTGGTGAACGAGCCATCGATCGTTGCGATTAACAAAGCGAGCGGCGAAGTTGTCGCGGTCGGCAAAGACGCGAAGGACATGCTCGGGCGCACACCGGGCAACGTCGTGGCCATCAAGCCGATGAAAGACGGCGTGATTGCGGATTTCAAAGTCACGGAAAAGATGCTGACGCACTTTATTCAGAAGGCGCATAACCGGCGCGTGCTCGTGCATCCGCGCATTGTCATCGGAGTTCCGAGCGAGATTACACCGGTGGAAAAACGCGCTGTGCAGGACTCGGCTTATCGCGCGCGAGCCAGCGAAGTGTATTTGGTGGAGCAGGCGATGGCTGCGGCAATCGGCGCCGGCCTGCCGGTCGATGAGCCGTCGGGAAACATGGTCGTCGATATCGGCGGCGGGACGACCGACATCGCGGTGATTTCGATGAGCGGCATCGTCTATTCACGTTCGGTGCGTGTGGCCGGAAATGAAATGGACGAGTCGGTCATGCAGTACCTCAAGCGCAAGTACAACTTGCTCGTCGGTGAACGCACCGCGGAACAGATCAAGATGGAAATTGGCTCGGCCTATCCGCTGGAAAAGCCGCTCACGATGGAAGTCAAAGGCCGCAACTTGATCGAAGGAGTGCCGCGCACGGTCACGATCGACGACAGCGAAATCCGCGAAGCGCTGGGCGAATGCGTAGCCACCATTTTGAATGCGGTGCGAGTGGCGCTCGAGCGCACGCCTCCCGAGCTTTCGGCCGACATCAGCGATCGCGGCATCGTGCTGACCGGCGGCGGCGCATTGCTGAAAAATCTCGATAAGCGCATCCGCGAAGAAACCGGTCTGCCGGTTTCGATCGCGGACGACCCATTGGCATCCGTCGTGCTCGGTACTGGCAAGATGCTCAGCGATTTCAAACTACTGCGCCAGGTCAGCATCGACTAAGTTTCACTTTTCGCGTTTCGATTTTCTCTTTCGAGTTTTGATATTCGGGTTTGTGACGGAAAACCATGGTAGCGATTCCTTCTCGCCACAAAAGTTTGTTCCTGCTGATCGGCGTCGTCGTTTTGCAGGTCTTGTTTCTCGCCATTCAGATCCGGCGCGACTCGCAGGGCCGCTTGATTCGCGTCTGGACGGTCGGCGCGGTCACGCCGTTTCAGCGTGCCGGCTCGAGCGGCGTCGGCGGGATTCGCGGCATCTGGAACCACTACTTCGCGCTGCAAAATGCGTCTCGCGACAACGAACACCTCCGGGCCGAAAACGCCGAGCTCAAGCTTCAGCTTAACGAACTCCAAAACAAGGCCGAGGAAGCCGATCGTCTCGCGAAGCTTTTAAACTTCAAGCAATCGCACAACAGCGTCCCGATGCTTGGTGCGCGCGTCATCGCCGCCAGCGCCGATTCGGCTACGCAAACCATTTATCTCGATCGCGGTGAGCACGATGGCATTCGCCGCAACATGGGCGTAATCACGCCCGACGGCGTCGTCGGCAAGATCAGCGAAACGTATCCGAACACGTCGCAGGTGCTGCTACTGACCGACAGAGACAGCGGCGTCGGCGCGATGCTTGTCGAGTCGCACATTCAGAGCCCGGTGGGCGGGGTCGGCGAACCGCTGCTGGCGATGAAGTACGTCGCCAACGACGATACCGTCGCCATCGGCCAGCACGTCGTCACAAGCGGCATGGATCGCATCTTCCCCCGCGATCTGCCCGTTGGCACCGTGGCACAAATCAAAGACGGCAATCCCTTCAAACAAATTCGTTTGAAGCCCGCCGCGAATCTCGAGAGTCTTGAAGACGTGATCGTGCTCCTGTCGCTCCAGCCGCTCGATCTGACGAAATCCGAAAGTAAGGAAGCCAGCAGCGCCGCCGGGAACGTCGCGGAAACCGCGAAGAAAGAACCTGCGCGCGAGTCAAAGACGGCGAAGCCATGAACGATACCTATGAATTGAGAATGGGCGAGGCCCATATCGAGGTACACAAGTTTCGCGGCGGCGCCATCGTCATGGCGACGATTGTCGCGGTGCTTCTTCAGACCGCTGTCCCAGTTCACTTTCCGAAATTCGCCATTCTGGACCTACCCCTGCTGCTCACGATTTACTTCGGTCTCAGCCGCCGCAATCCTTCGACGGGTTTGCTGCTCGGCATGACCATCGGCTTGCTCCAAGACAGCCTGAGCGGCCCTACTGTGCCGATCGGACTCTACGGCATCGCGAAAACAATCATCGGCTATCTCGCGTCATCGATCGGCGCGCGTCTCGACACTGAACATCCGATCGCGCGCTTCGCCCTCACCGTAATCTTCTTCGGCGTGCACCAAGGCATCGTCATCCTGACCCGCCGCCTCCTGCTCGCGCAGCCCGAGCCCTGGTTCACCGTGCACCTCGCCATCGGCGCCGCGGTCAACGCCGTCGTCGGCGTCTTCCTCTTCATGCTCCTCGACAAACTCCGCAAAAACTAACTCGAATCGCTTCTCTACGGCTTCCGTTCCACGCGTTAAACGCAGAGCGCTCGGCTCCTGTGAGCGATGGCCGCACTCCAGAACTTCTGTTAGCATTTCTCCAAACCTCACCAGGTACCTCAGGCCCGCAGTTTCAGTGAAATTCAAGTTGGTTCGCAAAGGAGCGCCATGAGCCCCTCCTATGACATCGTCACGATTGGCGGCGGGATGGCCGCATCCGCATTCGCCGCTGCAATGGCGAAGCGAGGCGCGCGCGTACTCATCCTCGAGAAAGAAACAAAGTTCCGCGATCGCGTTCGCGGTGAATACCTCGTGCCGTGGGGCGCGGCCGAAGCGCACGAACTCAGCCTCCATGATGCTCTGGTGAAAACGTGCGCCATCGAAGTGCCGATCGTGGACATGGGATTCGGGCCGCGCCCCTTGATCGAAACCACACCGCAACGGCTCGCCAGCGTAACTTTCCACCACCCTGAAATGCAGGAAACGCTGCTCGCTGCGGCGGAAAATGCCGGCGCCGAAGTGCGCCGCGGTGTGACCGCTATCGGGATAGAAACGGGTTCGAGTCCCGCCGTCATTGCGAGTAATGGCGCGGAAGAGAAGATTTCCGCGCGCCTGGTGGTCGTCGCCGATGGGCGCGGCTCCACAGCGCGAAAATGGGCCGGCTTTCCCGTGAAAAGCGACATGTATCCGTTCCATTTCGCGGGCGTTCTGCTCGAGGGCGCTTCCATTGCCTCGGATTATTCCTGGTTCGTGTTCAATCCCGAGTTTGGATTGGTCGGCGGTATTGTTCCGCAGTTGAAAAATCGTTGCCGCGCCTATCTCGGTTATCCGGCGGATGGCGGATTCGCGCTTCAAGGAACCGATAAGCTCCAAAGATTTCTCACCGAGTCCCGCCGTGTCGGACCCATGTTCGCCGACTGTTACGCGCCGGCGAAATGCATCGGGCCGCTGGCCTCGTTCGAAGCAGGCTACATGTGGGTTGATCGCCCGTACCGTGATGGCGTCGCTCTGATCGGCGAAGCCGCCGCCGTAAGCGATCCGAGTTTTGGCCAAGGCATGTCGCTCAGCTTGCGCGACGCGCGCGTTCTTCGTGATGCGCTGCTCGCCGACTCCGATTGGGATCGCGCCGCGCGCCGGTACGCCGAAGAGCACGACAAATACTTCCGGACGATTCACACCGTTTGCCGTTGGCTGCGCAGCCTGTTTCAGGAACAAGGGGCCGCGGCCGATGCTCGCCGTCAGAAAGCCATGCCGGGGATCTTGGCCGACATCACGCGCGTTCCCGATCACCTTTTCAGCGGGCCGGAATGCCCACTCGACGAGAACGTGCGAGCAAGATTTTTTGGCGACGCCTGAAACACCGCGATCGCCGATTTCGTGTCTTGAATAAAATTAGTGTTTCAGCAGGAATTGTTTGAAGTCGTCGTACTTGCTCGTCGCGGGAATCGAGAGTTTGGGGCGTTTGAGATAAGCGGCCAATCGATCTGGCAGCGGTGGCGCGATACCGATCGCACGCTCAACAACTTCTGCGAATTTTGCAGCGTGAGCCGTGGAAAGCACCAGTCCCTGCGAAGGCTCCGCGTGCTCGCGCTTATATGCTTCCCATCCGAGCACACCCACTGCAGTGTGAGGATCGGCGATATAGCCGAAGCGCTCGTAGACCGACTTCATCGCCGCAAGCGTCTCGGCATCCGTCGCACCGTGGCCCCAGATTTCGCGTTGCACATACTCGAGCCGCCCGCGACACAAATCGAGCAGCCGTGGAAAATTGTTTGGGCTGCCGACGTCCATCGCGTTCGAGTACGTCGCCTGCGCCGGCCGCGGACGAAACTCTCCCGTGCGTAGGTACTCCGGTACGACATCGTTCGCGTTTGTTGAGGCAATAAACCGCGCCACCGGCAATCCTATGCGTTTCGCAAAAATCCCCGCCGTCAAATTACCGAAATTTCCGCTTGGCACCGAAACGATCAGCGGCACCGACGCCACCGGCAACTGCCGATACGCCGCCACGTGATAAAACATCTGCGGCAGCAAGCGCCCGATATTTATCGAGTTCGCCGACGTCAAAAACGCGCGCTTGTTTAGCTCGGCGTCCGAGAACGCCTGCTTCACGAGCCGCTGGCAGTCGTCAAACGTGCCCGACACTTCCAACGCCGTGATGTTTTCGCCCAGCGTCGTGAACTGCTTCTCTTGCGCTTCGCTGATGCGCTTCGACGGATACAAAATTACGACGCGAATCCCCGGCACGCCCAGAAACCCGTGCGCAACTGCACTTCCTGTGTCGCCCGAAGTCGCGACCAGCACCGTGAGCGGCCGCGTCTCGCCGCGCACGAAATAACCCATCATCCGCGCCATAAATCGCGCGCCGAAATCCTTGAACGCCAGCGTCGGCCCGTGAAACAACTCGAGAATGTGCAGCCCCGGCGACAGCGACACCAGCTTCACCGGAAAATTAATCGCCTCGCTGACGATCTGCCATAAAACTTCTTCGGGCACTTCGGGCGCCGCGAACGGTTTTACGACGCGGAAGCAAACTTCCGTAAACGGCAGCGCGCGAAATTCTTCTAGTTCCTCCGGCGATCGTCGCGCAATCTCGACTGGCATGTACAACCCGCCATCGGGCGCGAGCCCGCGCAACACGGCGCCGCGCAGCGACGTCAACGGTGCTTCTCGCGATGTGCTTCGATATCTC
>DATAMU010000438.1:0-3787 GCA_036266605.1 Candidatus Acidiferrum sp.
ATGATCACGGAGGACCACTTGGCTGCCGCGCTGACCGGTCCCATGAGCACAATCTTCTCGGGCCTCTGGCTCGCCGATAACGTTGGCTCTTTCTTCGAAGGCGGCGGCGCCGTCTTCTACCATTCGCCGATTCAACCCGAAGCTCTGCATAACACGTGCCTTGGCTGGGCAACGTGGTCCAACTTCATCGCCGACGCCAACTACAACATCTTCGGCTACACCGCCCTTTACTACAGCGCCCGGCTCATCAACCTCGATTGGGTACAGCACCACTCCGGAACGCATCACATGTTTCCGACGACCAGCAAGATTGAGGACAGCGACGGCAACCAACTCGTGACATCGTACGCCGTTCGTCGCCCCGACGGCCAATGGGCTCTGCTGCTCGTCAATCGCGACGAATCGACCCCACATACCGTTCGAATCGCATTCGGCGACAGTCAACAGAAGAAATCCGAAACATTTGTCGGACCTGTTTCGTTTACAACATTCGGCAGCGAACAATACGTGTGGAAAAACGACGGCGAAAATAGTCACGCGGACCCCGACGGCCCGCCCTTCGCGACGATCGTTTCCGAATCACGCGAACGCACGTTTACGCTTCCGAAAGCGTCTGTTAGTGTTTTGCGAGGAAATACCGCCATCTCGGCACGGTAACTACTCGCGACATTTACGTGCAACTCACTATTAGCCTGCTTTAATGCGGGTTTTCGGCCCTTTTGTCCTCGCGCGGCCTTCGAATGTATTCATATTTCGAATGATTTCGATTTGTTTCGATTAAACCGATTCAATACTTGACAAGCCCCATTGACAGGCATACATTTTTCGCCATCGGGAGCATCAGCCCGTGGAACTTCGATCCTCGAAAGTCCGCGACTCTGCTCCGCCTCGATTCGAGTATTTCAACATTGGAATCAAGCGCCGAATTCGAACAAGATTCGGATCGCTCTATCCATATGCTTCTGTAAGTGCTTGAAGTGGGTTTTGGGGACCGCAACCCCAAGGAGGGTGTCGGATGGGACGTAGTTTTATGCAGTTTGCTCGGGGTGTTTTGCTGGTTTTAGTCGCGCTGTGCTGTACGACCGTCCTGCGCGCCGATGTTACCGGCTCGGTTCAAGGAACGGTTCATGATCGCTCGGGTGGCGCCATTGCCGGCGCCAAAGTCCTCATAACAAACGTTGCGACGAATGACACAAAGGAAGTTGCTAGTGCGGCGGACGGTTCGTTTCGCCTCCTCGCTCTCGCTGCCGGAACCTATAAACTCAATGTGACTGCCGGCGGCTTCCGCCCGTTCGAAGAGGGCGGCATCGTCATCTCGGTCAACGACCAACTCTCGTTCGACGTCACCCTCGACGTCGGCAGCGTCTCCGACAAGGTGGAAGTCGCCGCGAACGCGGTCCAGGTGCAAACCGAAAGCACCCAGCTTGGCGACGTTATCGATTCGAAGAAAATGCTCGCGCTGCCCCTCAACGGCCGCAGCTTTATCGACCTCCTCGGCCTGCAGGCTGGCGTTGCTCCCGGCACTGCGGAAACGATCCAGCAGGATCGCCCGGTATCCGGCATCTTGAACCCCGGCAACATCTCGGTAAACGGCCAGCGTGAAACCGCGAACGCCTACCTCGTCAACGGTGGCGACGTCAGCGAAGGCCGCAACCTCGGCGCCGGCTTGGTTCCCAACCTCGACTCCATCGAAGAATTCCGCCTTATCACGAACAGCTTTGACGCCGAATATGGCAAGTTCTCGGGCGCCGTCGTCAACGCCATCACGAAGTCCGGCACCAACGGCTTCCACGGCGACGCATTCGAATTCCTTCGCAACGACAAGATGGACGCGACGAACTACTTCGCGCCATCCAAGTCTGAACTGCGCCGCAATCAATTCGGTTACGCCGCTGGCGGCCCCGCCATCAAGAACAAGCTGTTCTGGTTCTCCGACTATCAGGGCACACGACAGGTGCAAGGTGCCGAAACGGGCCTCGTCACCGTCCCGACCGACGCCCAACGCGCCGGCAACTTCGATCCGACCGTCCTTACCGGCACCGTTGACGGTCCGTATTGGGCGAGCGTGCTCGCCACTCGCTTGGGCTACCCAGTCACGCCAGGTGAGGCCTACAGCGCTCCAGGATGCGCCACCACCGCCCAATGCGTTTTCCCGGGTGGCGTGATTCCACAGGCGGCATGGTCAACGCCCGCGAAGAACATTCTTCCCTTCATCCCCACAGCAACTCTTCCTGGCGACACGCAAAACTATTCCGACAACAGCCAGCGAAACATCGCCAACGACAACAAATTCGGCGAACGCGTCGACTTCAATAATCAAAAGACGGGAAATTGGTCGTTCTACTATCACCTGGACAACACCACCGTGACCAGCGGCTTGGCCGGCTTTGCTAGCGTACCGGGCTTCCCGACCGTAACGCCTTCGCGCGCCCAAGAGTTTGCTATGAGCAACACGAAGCCGATCGGAGCGACGGCGGTGAATGAAGCTCGCATCACCTTCTTCCGCACCGCGCTTCACAAAGACAAGCCTTCTTTAACGTACCCGGATCTGGCAACCCTCGGATTCGTCACCGGACCGGGCACCCTCGGCATTGTCCCTCTCGCTGGGTATCCTGAATACGTGCCACAAACCAGCTTCAGCCAACTCGGTCTCAACATCGGCGTCCCCACGCTCGACACCATCCAACCCGACACCACATACACTGTGTCCGACGTCTTCTCCAAGAGTCAGGGACGCCACACGTGGAAAGTCGGCGGTGAGTTCCGCTACTTCCAGATCAACGAACGCAACTTCGCCAACCCGAACGGTGGATTTACCTTCGATGGAACCGTAACGGGCAATGATTTTGCTGATTATCTCCTCGGTGCCACTTCAACGACGAGTGCGCCTTACACCCAGGCCGCAGAGCAGTTCCTCGATTCGCGGACCCGATACGGCGGCGCCTTCGCTCAGGACTCCTGGAAGGTAAAGCAAAACCTCACCCTGAATCTCGGCTTGCGTTGGGAAGTCAGCATGCCGCTCTACGACACCCAGGGCAAAATTCAGACGTTCGTGCCCGGCCTCCAGTCCACGACATTTCCGCTCGCGCCGACCGGCTTGGTGTTCCCGGGCGATCCGGGCATCCCCAAGACTCTCGCGCCGACTCACTACAACAACTTCGGCCCGCGCCTCGGACTTGCCTATTCTCCGAACTTCTCGGAAGGCATCCTCGGCAAGATCTTCGGCGGCCCGGGTAAGAGCAGCATCCGCGCCTCCTACGGTCTCTACTACACTTCGATTGAAGACTTGAACCTCTTCTACGAAGTTGCCGACGCGCCGTTCGGCCTCTACTGGACCTCACCGGTTTCGGTCATGTTCGACGAACCGTTCCGCATCCGCGCAACCGGCCTGTCGATCGGACAGCGCTTCCCCTTCACCGCTCCAAGTCCAGGCGCAGCTTCGAACAAGACACTGGACTTCTCGGTTTACGAGCCGTTCAACTTCTTCCCTGGCTACGACATTCACAACCGGTTGCCGTACGCCGAGCACTTCAACCTCTCGATCCAGCGTGAACTCTCGAAGTCAACCGTGCTGACACTCGCTTACGTCGGTACTGAAGGCCACCGCCTGATCACGCAAAATGACGCGAACCCTGGCTCGGCAGCTCTGTGCCAGCAACTCACCGCACAGGGCGCGATTGACGTTACTGCTGGCGGAACCGCCGGCTGCGGACCTGGCAACGAAAACGATGTCTTCCAGTTGCCGGCAGCCACCGCTGCGGGTATCGACTGCGGCAACAATGCCGTC
>DATAMU010000439.1:0-2606 GCA_036266605.1 Candidatus Acidiferrum sp.
CTTCAGCGCAACGCCCCCGGCTTCTGCGAATTGAACATCGCGTAATTCTTCCGCACCCGCCCGTGAGGCGAGCGCCGCCAACACAACACACAACATGGTCGCTATTCTGAGAGTTCTCATCGCGGCTGAATTATATCCCGCTCATCCGCAAACGAATGAGCGGCGAGCGTCTGAGGAGTTCGCAGCACCGCATGCTGCGGCTAAAACTCCAGCCGCAGGGCAACCTGCATTACGCGCTTGTCGGTCAGCGTTCCGGTTGCGAAACCGAACGACGCCTGATTGTCGATATTGGCGCTGACCGTATGCGGATCGAAACGCACGCTGTTGGTCACGTTGAATACTTCCCAACGAAACTGCAGCCTCGCGCGCTCTGCCAGCGAGAACGTCTTGTCCAGCCCCGTGTCCCAACTGTAGAAGCCATCGCCACGCAGTGGATTTCGCGTTCCCGATTCACCGGGTAGCGCTGCGCGGAAGCTGTTGAACACCGCCGTCGGGTCGGCAAACATCTGCGCTCCCGAACCACGATGTGCCGCGCCGGCCGGAATCGCACCAGCCTGCGTCGCGAATCCCTCGATGTCCCAGTTCGTCGGCCAGCGCGATCCGTTGTCCACGCCGTAAGGCAACCCGCTCGTCCAGCGAACGATGCCCGTCAATTCCCATCCGCCAATCAACGCATCCAGTGCGCGTCCGCTGTTCGCCGCAAAGTGACGACCGCGACCCACGGGAATCTCAAATAAGTAATTCGCGTTGACCTGGTGCGTCATATCGAAATCCGACACGCCTTGGAGCTGATTCGGATCCCAGCTGTTGATAATCTGCGCGCCGTTGACCGCACCCGATGTACCCAGCCGTTCCGCCTGAGAAGTCCAGTCGATCGATTTTGAAAATGTATAGTTCAGATCGGCCTGCAATCCGCCGCGGAATCGATGACGCAACACAACTTCCATCGCGTTGTAATACGACTTTGCGATCGACCGCCACGCATACAGCGCCGAATACTGATCGTGATAGAAGCGATAGCTCGGGTAAGTGTGCGTGCCTGTGTTGATGCCCGCACCCGTTTGCGAATCCGGCAAATCTAGGCTGAACAGCGCATACGTCTCGTTGCCGAGGTTGTTCGACATGAGTTCGTACACGTTTTGCGTCGCCGAAAGCACGCCGTACCCGATATCGACGTTATTCAGCGCGCCAAACAGTGACTGCCAGTACGGATTGTTGGGCACCTTGCTCACATCCGTCCCCGCGTACGCCAGCTTCGACAGCGCCGATGCTGCTGCAAAATAATCCGTGCCCTGCGCGTGTATGTCGAGCGGCATCGCCACATCTTCTTGCACCAACAATCGATGCGCCAACCGTCCTACATACGCAACTTCGATCGATGTAGATGAATTGATCTCGCGTGTGACCGAAAAATCCAGCATATGCGAGTACGGCGTCTTCACCTTGTTGTCGATGCCCCAGCTGATCGCGAACAAGCTCGAGTCCGGTGTCGCAGGGAATCCTCCCGCCGGTGCGGGCGGAAGCAACCCGGCCGGGATGTCGCTGATGCCCTGGAATCGCGGTGCCGTCGTCGTGCTCAAAAATCCTGGCGGATTCGAGATGTTGCTCGACAACCCGAACGACCCCGACGTGTCGAACTCGTTCACGACGGCAGCGCCGAAATGGTCGTAAATCAATCCATATCCAGCGCGGATCGAACTCTTTCCTGGTCCGCCAAAAAGCGCGCCCAGCAATCCATGCTCAAACGATGGCGAATACGCCAAGCTCAACCGCGGCGAAAAATCATGCTTGTCCGGCGTCCAGAAATCCGGCTGTCCGTTCGACCTACCGTTCAAGCCGAACGAAACCGTTGGCACCGCGCTTGCCGAACCTCCCGCCAATCCTTGCTGCCCGCTCGTGTTGTAAAAATCTGTGAGCGCATAGGGCTGGCAGTTTGATCCGCTCAGTACGCATGGACCGACTTGCAGTCCGTTGATCTCCGTTGGCGCTTGCAGGTATGACCACTTCAACCCCGCGGTGATCGTCAAATCCTTCCGCACCCGCCATGTATCCTGTCCGTAAAGGTCCCACTCGTTCCAGTGATATTCGCGCGGCACCGGCGCGCCCAGCGCCAGCGCGGCACCGCTCTTGTTGTAGTTGTAGATCGCGTCGCCCTCGGTCACGACTCCGACCAAATCCATGATCGCGCTGTCATAGTTGTATCCAACCGACGGATCGACAGCCGCATATCCCGACGCCGCAGGATCGAGCGGCTGCCCAGTGTTCGCAACGGCCGACGAAGGCCCAAGCCATCCTGTGTTGATCGAGCCATCCGGAAACGAATTCGCCGTGCTCAAACGCGCATCGTGAATCACGCGCAGGTTCGTGCCAAACGTGAAGCTGTGATTCCCGTGCGTCCACGATAGGTCTTCGATGAAATTGTTCACCGGAATATGAAAGCTCGACGTTCGCGTAAATGCCTGCGGCGAATCGAGCCCCTGCAATCCGACGCTTGGATCCGTCGACGCGCCCGATGACGCTCCGCCCTGACGCGTGAATCCCCAACGGAAATTGCTGACGAGAGTGGGACGCAAAATCGCCGTGTAGCCGATCGCCATGCCCTTGTT
>DATAMU010000440.1:0-2925 GCA_036266605.1 Candidatus Acidiferrum sp.
CCAACTCCGCCTTTTTGGTTCGCCACCGCGATAATTCTGGCCAAAAATCCCCCGTGGTCGAAACGTAGCAAACACCCTAAAGCGATGCAAGTGGTTTCGTCTAATTTTCGCGTGGGAACGCGATTGATTGAGGAAATCTAATTGCGTTCGCGACAGATTGGCGCGACGTTCCACGTGGAACACGAATTTGCGCGAATTTTGCTATTTCTCGGGTTGGGGGCGATGCCACCGTCGGTCGGCCGACTATTAAAGGATTCTAGGGAGACGGGCTTGCAATTGTGCGTTCCACGTGAAGCAACTTCCGAATTCGGGTCCATACTACGTTCCACGTGAAACACTCGTGTCGGAGCGTCGTGTCGCCCGTGATATCTGAAGTTCCACGTGAAACATCGAACCTGAAAAGTCTTGAGCGTCGGTCCACCCACGTTTCACGTGGAACGGGTGCCCACCGCCGGTCCGAGCCGCTTCTCACCAGCTTCGCAGTGCTGCCTTGACGAGTCTCGAATTGTCTGGCCAGCCGATTCGGGAAGAGGCGCGTTCCACGTGAAACGTCGTCGACTCGCCGCGAAGCGCGATTTCGGTCGAAGTGACAAAATCGTGTTCCACGTGGAACAGATAACTCCGGTACAAGGGACAACCGCTGAGGAAGTCAGCGTTCCACGTGAAACCTCGAGTGGTAAGTATGAGTAAAAAATTTGAAAAGCCGAGGGGATACTTCGCCAAGGCCAAGCTCGATGCGCGGCCCGGGGGCGAAACAGTCGCCGGAAGAATTGACCGATGCTAGTCGGCGACTTGATCAGCGCGACTTCCGACCAAGACAAAACGGCGAAGCGATTGTGGAATCGCTATCGGTTCATGCCAGTTCCAGTCTTTGCTGCCCCGCGCTTCATCGAGATCTCTACCGCCGATCCAGAGCATGACCGTCGCGGCCCCGATTCGTTCCGAAGCTGCCCACTTCAGAAACTGGGCGAATTCACCGACAGCCCGTGAGCACGCGATATCTAGCGGAGCCACTTCTTCGTCAAGCTCTTCGTATCGGCTAACGAGCACGCGCGCCCCAGGCAGCGCCAATTCCCGGACGACCTCGGCCAAAAATGTCGCTTTTTTGACATTTGAATCGATCAAGCACACTTCCAGGTCGGGCCGCACAATCTTCAGCGGCAATCCTGGGAACCCTCCGCCTGAGCCAACGTCGGCTAGCCGACCGCCGGTAGCAGGGATAAGGCTCGCGCCAAACATCGACTCGCAAAAATGCCGATACAAAATTTCGAGCGGATCCTGGATCGCCGTCAGATTCATGGCGTCATTCCACTTCAGAAGTAGCGCCATGTACTGCTGAATCTGCCGGATTTGGTCGTCGTTGACCACGACGTTGAACTCTGCTGATGCACGTCGAATCGTATCAGCCGAGGGAGGCACCGGAATGGCTGGGGACATAAGGAGCTAGAAATCCTTCGAGATTTTTAAATTAAATCACCGATTCTGTAAACGGCTTATTATTAATGAGATAGCGTTGGCCAGCGATCCCCGCAACGATGTCAACAGCAGCGTGCCAGGCGGCCACGGGGACAATGCTCCCTGTGAATGCGCGAAAGGCACCGAATAAGAGCCCAAGAATGCCCGTCCCAATCAGACCGCTGCGTCCTTGATACAAGTGAGCCGCACCGAACAGGACGGACGATACCACGACGGAGGCCCAAATCGGGAATCCAGCGCGCGAGAAAACTGCCATCGCAAATCCGCGGTACAAAAACTCTTCGCAGCAACCTGCGGTAATCGAAAGTGCAACGAAGGGCACGCGCTCTTTCGTTGACTGGGGAAGGATGCGGGTCGCCATCGCCTGTACGCGTGTAGGAAGCGTGTCGCGCAAACGTCCCATACGGCGAAAGTTCATCCAATGCAAACCTGCGAGAATCACCGTTCCGACGACTCCGGCGATGACGGTGCGATATAGGTTAGGACCAGTACTAAGTCCTAGTTTGACGCCAGTATATCCGTGAGCCCAAGCTCGCCAGCCCGCGATCCCCGCTGCAATCCACTGAAACGCGATCGTCGAAAGGTAAAGCGAAATGCGCTCGCTCGCTTCCACACGCGGCTTGGCCAAGAGTTGTTTCAATCGCATGCGCCCACGCAACGGAACAATGACGGCGAGCACCAGAAAAATTAACCAGATGTCCCAAGGCATGCGGGATGAAAACATGTTTGGACGACACAAGCAACTGAGCGCGCGCGGGGCCTTGTTCGACAACCTTCGATCTTAAACGGCGCGCCGCCGAGGCATCACGCGATCACCATGCCGTGCATCCTTTACAATGAACGCGAAACATTCGCGTTCGAGAAAGGGAGGCGGCGCCACACCTTTACGTCGGTCGCCGCGCGCAATAAATATATGCCCACTGCTTCCCCCAAACTCACTTCGATGGCGAAAGCCGCCGGGTGCGCCGCGAAATTGAATCCGGCGACGCTTGACGCCGTGCTTCGCAAACTTCCACGACAAACCGATCCGAATGTGCTGGTCGGTTTCGACACCAACGATGACGCCGGTATCTACAAAATTTCCGAAACGCTCGCGCTCGTACACACGGTCGATTTTTTTACGCCCATCGTTGACGATCCGAATTTGTTCGGGCAAATCGCCGCGGCAAATTCTCTCAGCGATGTCTACGCGATGGGCGGTACGCCGATTTCTTCACTGTCGATTGTTGGCTTTCCTGAAAACGGTGATCCGGAGATTCTGGAAGCGATCATTCGCGGCGGACTTTCGAAAATGCAGGAAGCAAATTGCAGCGTGATCGGCGGACATTCCATTCGCAACGAAGACATGCTTTTCGGTTACGCGGTCACAGGCACGATTGATCCGCAACGCGTGTGGAGAAATGTCGGCGCGCGGACAAACGACATTTTAATTTTTACGAAACCACTCGG
>DATAMU010000441.1:0-2143 GCA_036266605.1 Candidatus Acidiferrum sp.
ATCACGCTCGCGCCGAACTTCCACTCCACCCGGCAATTCCAGCGATTTGCCGTTTTCGCCGAATTCCGCCAATTCGAGAACTGAATCGACCTGCTTCGCTCCCAACTGACCCGCGCGCGGCTTCCTATCTTTGACGATGCAACGGACCATTCGTCTGCAAACACTGGCCGGACCGCGTAACTCGCGACACGGGATCACCGTTCCTGCGGCAGTTCGTTTTGCAACCATGCCGCATCGGGCCTCGGCGGCAGTTTCCAAAAATAGGTTGTCCTCACGCGCAAACTCCGCAAGCGCTGCCAGATGTTCAACGGTGGCTGGCTGAAATTGTTTCTCCAGCAATGGAATCAGCTTCTTGCGAATCCGCGCGCGTAGCCTCCTCGTATCGCGATTGGTCGAATCCTCGCGCCACGTTTGTTTCACGCTCTTCAGATGTACGCGCAGAGCCGCTCGCCGGATCCCTAAAAGCGGCCGTACAACGTCGCCGCTCATCGGATGAATTCCGCCGATCCCGGCAAGCCCCGTGCCGCGCAACAGGTGCGCGAGTACCGTCTCTGCCTGATCGTCTGCAGTGTGTGCTATTGCGACTCGTGTGATTTTTCCCTGCTTCACCAGCGAAGCGAAAAATTCGTAGCGCGTCCGCCGCCCAGCATCTTCGACATTCAGTTTCTCGCGCTTCGCTCGCGCCGCGACGTTCACGCGCTCGACAAAAAATTCCAGCCCGTGTTGCTGCGCCAACTTCGCGACGAATCTCTCATCAGCGTCTGCCGCCCGGGTTCGCAACAGATGATTCAAGTGCACGACGCAAACCACGACGCCAATTTTCGATTGCAACTCGAGCAGCAGACGCAACAGCGCCACGGAGTCCGCTCCGCCCGAAACCGCAACGCCCACGCGATCGCCCGCGCGAAAAAGCGGCTGGTGGTGCACTCCGCGCTCGATCGCGCGAAGCAGCGCCTGCGCCAGTTTTGAGCGTCCGGCGCTGCTTTTTGAAATCGGCCTATCTTGTTTTTTCACGCGCATCGGCCTGAGCGGCCGCAAGCCGAATCGTAGCACGGTGCGAAAGTGTCAAAGGATTTTCGCCGCAACCTACGAGCACAAATGGACTTACCCGCTCACTGAGGATTGTTGTGGAAATCACCAAAAGGGTGTTGACAGATCGGAACTCTTCCCGTATTCTCGTCAAGTTGTACGCAGTGTTTGCAAGCCTTTCTGCTGGACAGGGAGGTACTGCTCTTTGACAACCGATACGATGTGCCAGAATCCGTTCGAAACTATTCGTCCTTTTCGAGCACGAATAGTCTGAGTTTATCGAGCGACAACAATTCGCTTGGGCAGGCTGGCTCCGATGCAAATCGGAGCATTTTTTTTCGCCCAAGCAACCAGTTTCAAACGAGAGTTTGATCCTGGCTCAGAGCGAACGCTGGCGGCGTGCTTAACACATGCAAGTCGAGTGCGCGTCTGTAGCAATACAGATGGCGCACGGCGCACGGGTGCGTAACACGTGGGTAATCTGCCCTTCGAAGGGGAATAACTCGCCGAAAGGCGAGCTAATTCCGCATAACATTCCGAGAACCTTGGTTTTTGGATTCAAAGGCGTAAGTCGTCGGAGGAGGAGCCCGCGCACGATTAGCTAGTTGGTAGGGTAACGGCCTACCAAGGCTATGATCGTTAGCTGGTCTGAGAGGATGGCCAGCCACACTGGAACTGAGACACGGTCCAGACTCCTACGGGAGGCAGCAGTGGGGAATCTTGCACAATGGGCGAAAGCCTGATGCAGCGACGCCGCGTGGGGGATGAAGCTTCTCGGAGTGTAAACCCCTTTCGACCCGGACGAATGCCCCGCAAGGGGACTGACGGTACGGGTATAAGAAGCCCCGGCTAACTACGTGCCAGCAGCCGCGGTAAGACGTAGGGGGCCAGCGTTGCTCGGAATTACTGGGTGTAAAGGGTTCGTAGGCGGTGTGGCAAGTCGGGAGTGAAATCTCTGGGCTCAACCCAGAGTCTGCTTCCGAAACTGCTGTGCTTGAGTGTGGGAGAGGCGCGTGGAATTGCAGGTGTAGCGGTGAAATGCGTAGATATCTGCAGGAACACCCGTGGCGAAAGCGGCGCGCTGGACCACTACTGACGCTGAGGAACGAAAGCT
>DATAMU010000442.1:0-1620 GCA_036266605.1 Candidatus Acidiferrum sp.
GCGCGAGCGTTCCTCAAGGCGCTGAGGTAATTGACTTGGGCGATGCAACGCTGCTGCCGGGGTTCATTGACGCGCATACGCACCTGACGATGATGTATCGCGAGGACTACACGAAAGCAATGCTGGATTCGCTGCAGAAGCCGATTCCGGAGATGGCGTTGGACGCAAGCTTGAACGCGCGGGTAACGCTGATGGCGGGATTTACCACGGTGCGCGACGTCGGCTCAGAACACTATTTGGATGCTGGGTTGCGAAACGCAATCAATCGCGGCGTGGTACCGGGGCCGCGGATGCTGGTGGCGGTGCATGCGATCGGCGCGACCGGAGGACACTGCGACGAAACGGGATTTCGCGAAGGAGCGCTGGGCAAAGAGACGGGGCCGGAAAACGGCGTGGTGAACGGAGCGGACGACGCGCGGCGAGCGGTGCGGCTGGCACACAAGTACGGAGCAACGGTGATCAAGACGTGCGCGACGGGAGGCGTGTTGTCGCTAGCCGACGCTGTGGACACGCCACAACTAACGCAAGCGGAGCTGGATGCGCTGGTGGACGAGGCACACGCGCTGCGTTTGAAGACGGCAGCGCATGCGCACGGGGCGGAGGGCGCGAAGCGAGCGATTCGCGCGGGAATTGATTCGATTGAACACGGATCGTTTTTGGATGACGAAGACTTGAACTTGATGAAACAAAAGGGCACGTACTATGTGCCGACGCTAATGGCGGTGCAGGGATTGACCGAGCAGATTCAGAAAGGCGTGGCGATTCCGCCGGCGATCCGGCCGAAAGCGGAAGCAGCGATTGCGGCGATTCACCAGACGTTTCAACGGGCGATTGCGAAAGGAGTGAAGATCGGGCTGGGAACGGACGCGGCGGTTTACCCGCACGGGCGCAATGCCGAAGAGTTTCATCAGATGGTGGATTTGGGAATGAAGCCGATAGCGGCGCTGAAAGCGGGGACGTCAGCGGATGCGGATTTGCTGGGCCTGGCGGATAAGATTGGTACGCTGGAGGGCGGGAAACTGGCCGATGTGGTGGCGGTTCCTGGAAATCCGGTCGAGAATATCCGGCAGACGGAACATGTATTCTTTGTGATGAAAGAAGGCAAGATCTTCAAGAACGAAAAGCCGAACTGATTTTCGCGGCAACTTGGTCCGTTACAATTTTCACGCGTTTCATGACTGAACCATCCGGCATTCCATCCGAAGTCCGCAAAGAACCGAATATGAAGGAATGGGCCATTGCCACAGCCCTTGCTCTGATCACCGCGACCGGAGTAGCCAGTCCCTTCTTTTTTTTCGGCATGGCGTCCGGGCACGACATCGCATTCCACATGGCGTCGTGGCTGGATGCAGCATGGCAATGGAAACAAGGAATTTTTCTGCCGCGATGGACCGAGTGGGCGAATTTTGGCTATGGGGAACCGCGCTTCATTTTTTACCCGCCGCTTTCCTGGCTTTTCGGAGCGTTGTTGGGAACGCTGATTCGCTGGAAAGACGCAGGGTTGGTGTTTTACATCTGCACCCAGGCGTTCGCGGGGCTGTCCGCATTTACGCTGCTGCGACACATCGGCGATTCGCGATGGGGCGCGCTGCTCGGTTCCGTATGTTTTGCGATGAACCC
>DATAMU010000443.1:0-2292 GCA_036266605.1 Candidatus Acidiferrum sp.
ATCCCGACGGCACGCGGACGCTGTTCTTCGAGTTGAATGGCCAGCCGCGTGAAGTTAACGTCCGCGATCGTTCGCTGCGCGTGCAGGAGCGTGCGCATCCCAAGGCCGATCCGGCCGATCCAGGGCAGATTGGAGCTCCGACGGCTGCGGTGATATCGAGCATCGCGGTGCAAGCCAATCAAAAAGTCGAACGCGGCGCGAAGCTCCTCACCCTCGAGGCGATGAAGATGCAATCAAACATTTACGCTTCAATTTCCGGCCGCGTTGCAAAACTTCTCGTCACGCATGGACAGCACGTCGAGGCGAAAGACCTGCTCGTGCAAATCGTTCCGTGAGCAACGGCCAGCTCCGCAAACACGACGCATTTCGCTCGCGCTTTCTGCGCAATCAGCGTGACCTCATCGTCTACCTTCCGCCCGGCTACGATGAGCAGCCAGATCGGCGCTTTCCGGTCCTCTATCTTCACGACGGCCAAAATCTTTTCGATCGCGCTACATCTTTTGCCGGACAGGACTGGAACGTTCAGGGTGCGGCCGATCAAACGATCACCGAGGGAAAAGTCACGCCGCTGATCGTCGTCGGCATCTACAACATCGGCAAATCACGGATCTTCGAATACACGCCGACCAAGGCGCCAAAGCTCGGCGGCGGCCGCGCCGATCGCTACGCAAAGTTTTTGCTGCAAGAAGTGATGCCGTTCATTCAGTCGCAATATCGCGTCGATGTAAATCCGCGGCTGACCGGCATCGGCGGTTCATCGCTCGGCGGTCTCGTTTCGCTTTATCTCGGCCTAAAACTCCCGCATTCGTTCGGCAAAATCGCTGCGCTTTCGCCGTCTGTTTGGTGGAACCAGCGCGTCATACATCGCTTCGCGGCCGCAGCGCGCGTCGATCCGCATCCCGCGATCTGGCTGGACATCGGCACCAAGGAAGGTCCGCGCATCGTTCCCGACGTGGAGCAATTCCGCGACATTCTCATCCAAAAAGGCTGGGCGCTCGGCCACGATCTCCACTACGAGCGCATCGAAGGCGGCGAACACAACGAGTGGGCCTGGTCCCAGCGCATCGGCCGCGTACTCGAGTTTCTGTATCCGGCACTTCTTAGTTAGAACCCGGGCGACGAAGATGGTCGGCTGTTACCCTGTCTGTGGGACCGACCATATGGGTTTGTTTGAACGATTTGAAGATGAAACCCCAGCCTTCCTGGTAGCCGGAATGGTTGCGTTCCTATCGATTCCTGTCTTTTTCTTCATCTTTATTGGGTTGATGTACATATTTCCCAGAATACGAATGGAAGGTTGGGCTCTTCTATTTCCCGGACTGCCCTTGATCTTCCTTGGTGGTGTCAGCGTTTTCGTGATCGTCTTCGAGAAGGTCCGCGAGTCATAAGCCTCATACAGCAAAAGCTCCCTTGACCTGGTGGCCCCCCTGCGGCATCTTGTCCCTCCCATGGCGGACCGCCAACAAACCATCCTGTGCGTCAGCTCCTACGAAAAGGGCACGGAGTTTTTCCGCACGTGCAAACAGATGGGCTGGCGCGTCCTGCTGCTCACCGTGGAAAAACTGCGCAATGGCGACTGGCCGCGTGAAGCCATCGATGAATTTTTCTACATGCCCGAGGACATTCTTCTCGAGCATCTGATCTACACGGTCAGCTACATGGCGCGGTTGCAGCACATCGATCGCATCGTCGCCCTCGATGAATTCGACATGGAGAACGTCTCGGCGCTGCGCGAGCACATGCGCATCCCAGGCATGGGACTCACCACGGTGCGCTATTTCCGCGACAAGCTCGCCATGCGCGCCCGCGCGAAAGAAGTCGGCATCCTTGCGCCGGAATTCGCGCATATTCTCAATTACGACGATCTGCGCCATTTCATGGCCAATGTGCCCGGGCCGTGGCTGCTTAAGCCGCGCTCGCAAGCTTCGGGCATCGGCATGAAAAAGATTCACACGCAAAATGATTTGTGGCCGTGGCTCGATCAACTCGGCGACAAGCAATCGTTCTACTTGCTCGAGCAATTCATTCCTGGCAGCGTTTTCCATGTCGATAGCGTGGTCTCGGAACGCGAAGTCGTCTTTGCCGAAGCACACAAGTATGGTTCGCCTCCGCTTGATGTTTCGCACAAAGGCGGCGTCTTCACCACAAGCACGCTCGACTACGATTCCGATGACACGCACACGCTGCTTGCCGCCAATCGCCAGGTTATCGAAGGACTCGGGGGAGTTCGCGGCGTTACTCACGGAGAATTTCTAAAATCCAACGCCGACGGCAAATTTTATTTTCTCGAGA
>DATAMU010000444.1:0-1598 GCA_036266605.1 Candidatus Acidiferrum sp.
GAAGTAAAAGCGATACAAGTTTCCAATCACGCCTTGCGGTTCGCCGAAATCGAGGATGCCGCACTCGCCATTGGGCCTTAGCAGTCGGAAAATCTCTCGTAGGCCAGCGTCGTAGTCAGCCAGGTTACGGAAACCGAACGCTGCGGTGATCAGGTCAAATCCCTCGCTCTTGAAGGGAAGGCACAGGGCATCGGCTTCTACCCAGCGGAGAGTCGTCTTTTCCGACTTGATTCGAGCGCGCTGAAGCATGGCGTGGGAGAAGTCGGCGCCGATGATCTTCGTGTCTGGATGTGCGCGACGGCGAAGCGCTTGAGTCATGTCGCCGGTACCGCAACACAGGTCGAGAACGTCCGAGTTGGGGTGGTTCAGGATTTCAGAAAAGGTTCGCGCGGCGCGGTTCCACCACAGGCGATCGACATTCAACGACAGGACATGGTTCAGCAGATCGTAGCGTGGCGCGATCGAGGTAAACATGTCGCGCACGGCAAGGCCAGCGGAATGCGGATCGGTCGCGCCTTCGGGAGCGGCTCCAATCACGGTAATTTTTTCGGCGTTCGGCATTTGATTCGGGGCTGTCCTGAGGCGCTGGAGCGCGACTCATGTTCGGTCTTATCGCAAAACGGTGCTAGCGTTCTTCCCTTTTCCCTTCGCCGACAGCTTTCGCAGTTGTTCGACTGCGTCCTGAATCGCTTGTTCGGGAATGTCATTCACAATATCCACTTTACCGATTTCGCGCGGAAGAACGAAGTGCACCTTACCCTGAATGGTTTTTTTGTCAGATTGAAGCCGACGCAAAATGTTTCTCGGGTTCACCTGAACCGCAGGCAACGGTCCAAGGTTCAACACGGCATTGACGATCCTCTCCCTGGCAAGGGGATCGAGGTTGCCGTTCGCCGCGATGGTGGTTGCAGCGATCATGCCCCAGGCGATGGCTTCGCCATGCAGGAAATATTTGTAGGCGGTCTCAGCTTCCAGGGCGTGGCCGATCGTGTGTCCGAAATTCAGGACGCGACGGAGGCCGCACTCGCGCTCATCGGCCGAGACCACGCTGGCCTTCAGCTTGACCGATTCCGCAATGATCCACTGCAGAGTGTCAAAATCTTTTCGCAGATCACGGGCGGAAACGTTTTCCATCCTCAGGAATAGCTCGGGCTTGCCGATAATCCCGCATTTCAGGGATTCATAGAGGCCGGCGCGGAATTGACGATCAGGCAATGACGAAAGCACGTCGGGATCGATCAGCACGGCCCGGGGCTGATGAAAGGCGCCCACCAAGTTCTTCCCCGCGCGTAAATTGACGCCAGTTTTGCCGCCAATCGAGGCATCGACTTGCGCGAGAACCGTGGTTGGAATCTGGATGACGTCGACGCCGCGCATGTACAAAGCGGCGACCAGGCCGGCAACGTCGCCGACTACGCCTCCACCCAAGGCCACAATCGCGGATGAGCGATCCGCGTGCGCCGCCGTTAGCTTTTCTGCCAGCATCTCGACGGTGGAGAGTTTCTTGTGTCGTTCGCCATCAGGCATTTCGATGAGATGGACGCCGAAACCAGATTGCTTCAAAGACGTAACTAGCTTCTTGCTCCACTTGCGAACAG
>DATAMU010000445.1:0-2226 GCA_036266605.1 Candidatus Acidiferrum sp.
CAAAGCGACCGATCAAACTGCAGTGCCGGGATTCATCGATGTGCACATTCACGGCGCGGGCGGGCGCGATGTGATGGAGGGCAGCGACGAGGCGCTTTCGACGGTCGCGCGCACTGTTGCGAAGCGCGGGACGACTTCGCTGGTGGCAACGACGGTGACCGCGGCTCCTGACGACATTGTCCGCAGCGTCGAGGGAATAGCGGGATACATCACGAACCAGCATCGGAGCGAAGATCCGCGCGCGGAAGTCGTCGGCATTCACTACGAAGGGCCGTTCATCAGTTCAGTGCGGCGCGGCGTACATCCGCCGGAATGGGTGACGCTGCCGAATAAAGATTTGCTCGATCGGATGGTGACAGCGGCTGCTGGGAATGCGCGCATTCTTACGATCGCGCCGGAGTTGCTGGGCGCGATGCCGTGCATCGATGCTGCGCGCAAAGACGGCATCGTGGTGGCGATGGGGCATACCGACGCAACCTATGAACAGTCTCGCGCTGCGATCGCGCATGGCGCGCATCATGCGGTTCACGTTTACAACGCGATGCGGCCGTTTTCACATCGAGACAGCGGAGTGATCGGCGCGGTGCTAACTTCGCCGGAAGTGAGCGCGGAGTTGATCGCGGATGGAGTGCACGTGGAAGAAGCGGCGATGCGCGTGCTGCTGCAAGCAAAGGGGCCGGGCTGCGTGATTTTGGTGAGCGACGGAATTTCGGCGACGGGAATGCCGGATGGGCAATACAGTCTCGGCAAATTCGATGTGACGGTCACCGAAGGCGTGGCGCGCAATTCGGAAGGCAAGCTGGCCGGCAGCACGTTGACGCTCGATCGCGCGTTGCGCAACGTTGTGCGCATGGGTTGGTCGCTGAGCGATACGGTGAAAATGTTGACGGCGAATCCCGCGAAGTTGCTTGGATTGGAATTCAAGAAAGGCGCACTTCGGACGGGCGCCGATGCGGACATTGTTTTGTTGAATGAAGCGCTGGAAGTGACGAATGTGTGGGCGCGGGGCGTGCCGCTGAATTAGCGGCGATCAAAACGAAAAACAAGTGGTCGAAAATTGTTGTCGCCCGGGCAAGCTGGGGCGCAGCAGTGCTGCGCCCCTACACGGAGTCTTGCGCGGCTAACTTGCATTCAGGATCAGATTACGGATTGAGCGGGACGTTCAGTTCGTGGGCGAGTTGAGTGGCGTTGAACGGACTGCACGCGAAATAGCGATCTCCCACCTTCAGCGTCGGCACCTTGCGTTTGCCTTTGTTCACCTTGATGACGATTTCTTCCGCAGAGTCGTCATCCTCGATGTTGATTTCTCGATAGGAAATCCCGCGCTGCGTCAGGAACGATTTCACGCGACGACAATCGGGACACCAGTTCGTGGTGTACATCAATATGGTTTCCATTAGGCCTTGATTGGATGCATCAGGGACGCGGATTTATGCGCCGGGAACGGCGACGCTGCTTTGGCGGCGCGCGACCTGGATACGGATGAGCGAGCGCTGCAAAGCGATCGACGCGCGGTTCCAGTCGACGTCCGGGTCATTCTGTGCTTTCGCGAGCCGCTCTTCGGCGCGTTGCTTGGCTTTCTCAGCGCGCGCGACATCGATTTCGCCGGCGCGTTCCGCCATTTCGGCGAGAACGGTGACGCGCTCACCTAAAACTTCCGCGAATCCACTGATGATCGCGATCGGATCGTGCTGCGAGCCGCTCTTCGAGCGATACGTCAGTTCGCCGATGCCAAGTTCCGTGATCAACGGCGCGTGACCCGGCAGAACGCCCAACTGGCCGTCGGCGCCGGGAAGCGTCACTTCGGTGACGGTCTCGCGCAGCAATTGCCGCTCGGGCGTGACGATGATCAACTCGATGGAATCAGCGGCCATTTTCTCTCAGTGTTCCTACGCGCTCGCCTTCATCTTCTCGGCCTTTTCGAGAGCTTCCTCGATCGTGCCGACCATGTAGAACGCCTGCTCCGGAACGTCGTCGTATTTTCCGGCGACGATTTCCTTGAAGCTGCGAACCGTATCTTCGATCTTGACGTATTTGCCTTCGAGGCCGGTGAACTGCGCGGCCACGAACATCGGCTGCGACAAGAAGCGCTCGATCTTGCGCGCGCGAGCCACCGTGCGCTTGTCTTCGTCGGAAAGTTCTTCGATACCGAGAATCGCGATGATGTCTTGCAAATCCTTGTAGCGCTGGAGAATCGATTTCACGCTGCGCGCGACGGCGTAGTGT
>DATAMU010000446.1:0-18673 GCA_036266605.1 Candidatus Acidiferrum sp.
GGAGCATGAGTGGCGTAGTCAAGAGGAGAGACTGTAACAACTCTTAACACGATGAAATCACAGAAGAAGTTTGGTGGACGTGACAGGGTTCGAACCTGCGACCCCCTGCTTGCAAAGCAGGTGCTCTCCCAGCTGAGCTACACGCCCATCCCGACTGAACAAGCTGATAAGTCGATGATACATCATCGCTTAGATAGGGTCCATTTATGTCGATGCGCTATGTTCGCGATGCTTCAGATTCTTGATTGAATCATATCTCTAGTGAGAAAAGCGGTGACGGATTTGCGGGAAGCGCAATCGCGCCCCTTGCGTTGTTTTTCGATGGGCGTAGACCGAACTCATTTCGTATCGCTGACTTCGGGCTGGGTGACCTTGGTGCCAAACAGGTAGAGGTGCTGGAGCCCCTTTTTGTGGCGGAATGGTAGGACGCCTTGATCGTCAACGGTTGTCGCCGTCAAGTTGAGAGTCTCGAGCTTGGCGAGAGTTGCCAGTGGTGCTAGACCGCGCGATGTCACGGCGGTATAGGAAAGATCGACGTGGCGAAGATTAGGGAAGCTGGCGAGCGTCCTGAGTCCTTCATCGGTGACTTCCGTGCGCGCGAGTTCGGCGTCAACGACTAAGTCCGCGATCGGTTTGAGTGCGCGGAGGGCTTCGTCGTTGCAGCGTTCGGGAGCGGACACGGTGCGAAGAATCAGCCCATCTTGCGGATCTTGCGAGCGCAGAACGAGTTGCACGCCGAGTTTCGATTGTAGGGCGGCAATCTCGGCTGATCGCGGACGATAATCCGGGGCGAGTGCCGGAACGACTAGCTTCACTGGTTCTGGTGGAACAGCCGCAGCCTTGACCTTTGCCGCAGTCACGCTTTCCGTGGCGCCAGAAGCAATCCAAAATTCGATTACTTTCAATTCTGCCGCGGTTAGGCCCGGCTTCCCTTCTGCGGGCATTGCGTCTTTGTTGTCTCGCGGAAGCGTGATTCGGCGGTAGAGTTCGCTATTTTTCAGGTCACCCGGTTTCACGATCGCGCCGTCCTTGCCTCCTTGCATCACATAATCAAACGTATCGAGCCGCAGCTTGCCTTTTTTCTTCTGAGGTCCGTGGCATTGAACGCATTTGTCATCGAAGATCGGTTCGACGCGCGAGGTGAAAAACGCAACAGAAGCGGGAGTCGATGCAACCGCGCCGCTGGCGGTCGTAGGGCTCGTCGGAGTGAGAGTTGAAGAGTTTACGGCGACGCGCCTCTTTGTCACTGGCGCCACTCCGAGTACCGATCGAAGGCTGCCGGGCATATGCTCGGTCAGAAAGCCATCGCCGTGAGTGAGCCTGCCGCCTTGATCGCTGGTCCACGCCAGCAAACAAACAGTCGCGAACAGTGCCGCGCCATAAAGCTTCGTGTTCCATGCACGAATGGAACAGCACACTATGAGCGCCGCTGCGAGTGAAATCCCTCCCCACATGTGGCGAGTAACGAGAGCGCCTTCGTATCCTCCGCTGCGCCCAAGCATCCAGCCGAGAAACGCAGCCGCCACCGCGCTCGCAGTCGCCAATCCGAGAACAAATCCGGCACCAGCTTGCAGATGTTTTCTGCTCTGGAACAAGCCTGCGCATTCGAGCAGTGCAACGAGTAGGACGAGCGCGATCGGGAGGTGAACTGCCAGCGGGTGAAAGCGGCCTACGAATTGGCTGAAATCGCCGCGCTCGATTCCGTCTGGAGGAGCTTGCAGCGCAGCGACCAGCAGCAACAAAACCACGAACAAGCCGACACTACATAAAATGATTCTGGAGCGAGAGTTCATCCGAGCGGGGTCAGCCACGGCGCAAACGTGTGATGCGCCCGATAGGCAGCCATTCGGCTACCAGGATGTCGCCACTCTGCAAAAAAATCGCAGCGTGAGGCGTGATGAACTGGCCCGGCGTGAATTCGCTGCGCGATTGCTTGCGGCGCGAGCCGACTTCCCCATTTGCGGCGTGGCCGTCGCCGAGCTGCGCGACGACTTTGTACTCGCGATCGAGAATGCAAACCTGGCTGTCGAGGTCGGGGCACACCATCCACTCGCCTTGCGTGTCGAAGTGGCAAGGCATGCGCAGGTGCGCATCATCCTTAATTGTGCGGAGATGCTTGCCGCTCAAATCGAAGGTTTGAACCCGGCGATTTCCGCGATCGGCAACGACGAGAACGGGTTCTTTGCCACGCGCATCGACGAAGAGTCCATGCGGCGTGTCGAATTCGCCGTCGCCATGTCCGGGGCCACCGACCTCGCCTAGAAACTTACCGGCCGAGGAAAATTTCAACACGTGATGCGAGCCATAACCATCACCGACGTAAAAATCCCCGTTTGGCGCAAACGCGACATTTGTCGGGACAAAATCGATGGGATGCTCATAGGCCGCGTCTTCTCGCGGATATCCGTGCGACCACAGGTTTTCACCGCGCAGCGTCGTCTTCACGATGTTGCAGCGATTGATATCGCAGTGAAAGAGAACTTCGTCGCCATGCTCGTGACGTCGCCCAAGTCCGTGTGCGCCACCGCGAAATTCTTCTCCAAACGCACGCACAAAGCGGCCCGACGCATCGAAAACGACGATTGCCTCTCCGCGCATGCTGGACTTATTGACGGTGTGCGCGACGTAGATGAAACCGCGCTCGTCCTGTGCCAATCCGTGCGTGTCGCCCCACACCAACCCGTCGGGCGGCACCAGCCAATCGTGTTCACACTCATACGTATGAACACCGGATCCGGTCACTGGCAGCCGACTGCCCGATTTGTCGGACGTCGAAAGGAAAAATGGTGGCAGAGCGGCAGCAAAGGATGCCTGCACGGTTTTCTTGAGAAAATCACGACGCGTATTCTTTTTCATGCAATCAGTTCTGGAATGACTTTCGCCGGGACCACTCCGGTCAACTTCTGCTCCAACCCTTGAAACTTGAACGTGAATCTCTCGTGATTCATCCCGAGCAAGCGAAGGACGGTAGCATTGAAGTCCCGAACCTGTACCGGATCTTTCACGACGTTATAGCAGAAATCGTCGGTCTCTCCGTGCACATAGCCTGCTTTCGTTCCGCCGCCGGCCATCCACACGGTGAAGCAACGCGGATGATGGTCTCGTCCGTAATTTTCTGTGGAGAGCCCGCCCTGGCTGTAAACCGTGCGGCCGAACTCACCACCCCAGATCACGAGTGTATCGTCGAGAAGCCCGCGGCGCTTGAGATCGGTTACGAGCGCGTACGATCCACGATCCGTCGCGGTGGTCAGTTTTGGAGTGTTGCCGACAGCGTTGGAATGCACGTCCCATCCACGTTGATAGACCTGAGTAAATCGGACGCCGCGTTCCGCCATTCTTCGCGCAAGAAGACAGTTGTACGCAAAGGTGCCTTCCTGCCTTGCCTCGTCGCCATATAAGGTCCACGTGCTCGCCGGCTCGTCGCGAAAATCGGTAAGCTCGGGGAGCGAAGTCTGCATTCGGAATGCGAGCTCGTACTGATTGATGCGAGCGTTGGTTTCGGGATCGCCGATCTCTTCGAAGGTCGATTGATTGATCGCATTCACCGCGTCAATCAAGTCGCGGCGCACATCGCGGTTCATCCCTGACGGGTCTTCCAAATAAAGGACGGGTGCGCCCTTCGTACGAAAGGCAACGCCGGCGTATTCACTCGAGAGAAATCCACTGCTCCACAGTTTTTGCGAAATCGGCTGAAGATCGGTTCCCGGCATTGTCGTCGAATTGAGAACGACGTACGTCGGAAGATTCTCGTTCATGCTGCCCAAGCCGTAGGCGAGCCATGAGCCGAGCGAGGGCTTCCCGGGATTCATGTTTCCCGTATTCATCAGCAGAATTGCGGGCTCGTGATTAATGGCATCGGTCTGCATCGTGTGAATCAACGTAATGTCATCGACGAGTTTGCCCGACCACGGCAAAAGTTCGCTGACGTAGCGGCCACTCTTACCCTGCTGAGAGAATTGCCAGTGAGACGGCGCAATCGGAAAACGCGCCTGGCCGGCGGTCATTCCGGTCAGTGATTGGTTGCCGCGAACGGAATCCGGCAAATCCTTGTCGAACTGAGCTGCGAGCGTGGGCTTGTAGTCCCACAAATCCATTTGAGATGGAGCGCCCGACATAAAGAGGTAGATGGCTCGCTTCGCTTTCGGCGCGAAGTCGGGCAAGCGATGCGCTCCGATTCCAGCAGTCAGAGTTTCTGCCGCCGATGCGCGGTTGAATACCGAATCTCCCATTAACGTCGCCAAGCCCGCCCAGCCTAGTGTCTTCCCCACGCGCCCGAGGAAATGCCGGCGCGTCGCGAGCGTCTTCCACTCTTCACGCAGAGAGCGAGGCACGGGTAAGTCGTATACGGTTGGGCCTTCGCCCCCGTGGTCGCAGCACGCGTGCTGCGAAAGTGGAGTCGCGTCGCGTTTCATTTGTTCAATACCTCATCCAAGTTCATCGCCGCGCTAGCTACCAGCATCCAAGACGCGAGTTCGCTTGGGGACAAACTCGTGTCGTGCTTGCTTTCGCCGACCGACAATAACTTCTCAGCCGAAGCTTTATCCTGACCGTAGACCGCCTCGAATTTTGTCAAAGCATTCTCCAAGGCAGCCTTTTCTTTATCTTTCCACGGTCGAGACAAGAGAATCTCACCGAGTTCGTTCATCCGCGCATCCGTCTGTTGCGATTCGTGCAAAACGCGTTCGGCCAATTGACGCGAAGCTTCCAACCACTGCGGATCGTTCATCAGCACCAAGGCTTGCAGAGGCGTATCGGAGCGCTGGCGACGAGTGCATACACCGTCGCGAACCGGCACATCCAAAGAATCCATATCGGGCATCGTGGCCATGCGCTTCCAGAACGTGTAGAGCCTGCGGCGATACAGCGCGTCCCCGTGATCCTGTACATATTCCTTCGTATCGCTTACCTGATGGCTGCCCGCCTCCCAAACTCCAGGCGGTTGATAGGGCTTGACGCTCGGCCCTCCAATTTTTTCGACCAATAGTCCGCTGCTCGCCAGCGCGGTGTCTCGTATCATTTCGCCGTCCATGCGGAATCGCGGCCCGCGCGCCAACAGCCGGTTCTTCGGGTCTCTTTCGATCGACTGCGGCGTGGCTCGAGCCGATTGTTGATAGGTGGCCGAGAGAACGATCTGCCGATAGAAGCGCTTCACATCCCAATCATGGTCGCGAAAATCGACCGCCAACCAATCGAGCAGTTCGGGATGGCTCGGCAGCGCTCCCATCAACCCGAAATCCTCAGTCGTCTCGACAAGTCCCGTACCGAAAATCTCGGTCCACATGCGGTTCACGGTCACTCGCGCGGTGAGTGGATTGTCACGACTGACCGTCCACCTGGCGAGCGTCAGCCGATCCAGCGGCGCGCCTGGCGGAAGGCCCGGCAGAAAATGAGGCACGCCAGGACGCACACGTTCGGTGCGTGCGCTGAATATTCCGCGGTTGAGAACATCGGCGTACGCCAGAGTGGGAGCTTCCTGGCTGACCAGTTCAATATCACCGCCCTTTGCCAAACGATTCAGCTCGTTGTCGAGGAGAGCGACTTGAGCCTCTAACGCGCGCGTCGGTGCGTCGCGCTCCCCGAAATAATATTTGGTCACGACGTGCAGTTCGTCTTCGGACCATTGCGACATCGGCGTACGGCCGATTTCTGCCACATAGTCTTCATAGGGCAGCCGCGAAGCCTCGAGCACGGAAAGCTCGCGCTGATAGAAACGGAAATCCTGAAACGCGGTCTGGCGTAATGGGTTGCTATCCGGATGCGTTCGACCGAACTCCAGCGGCGCCGTAGTGCTCGCCGTTTCCTTCAGTCCATCTTTCAGCACTTCGAGATACTGAGGCACGCCATCCACATAGAGATTTACACCAGCGGCTTTTCCGGAACCGTCGTAAGTGGCAATTAAATGGCGCCACTGTCCGACGTAAAGAACTCTGTCTGGCGTTTCGACTTCGATCGCGTCGTCGGGTAATTTGTGAGCGAACACAAACTTCAACCGGCCGTGGTCTGAAATCAACTGCCAACCCCGCCCGTCGTGATCAGCATCCGCCCGAGCGAGAATTACACCGTCCGGATGATCTGCTTCCTTGGGCTCATTGGGACGTAACTGGGGGCGCATCCAGGTCGCTACAGTGAACGGTTTGGCACCGTCCTCGTCGCCCACGCCGGGCAGCTCCAAATGAGTGCCGGTCTCCATCCGCATGTAGGGCCAAAACCACGTGCCCTCTCCCCATACGACCGGAGTGCCGGTAGCGGTTACGTTCTCTCGCTTTTCCCCTGTTGCGGAATCAGCGAACACGTCGCCTTTACCTTCATTGAAATTCAAACGTGCGACGAGCCCTTCGGAGTTTACCGCTCGTGGACCGATCAGAGGCTCTGCGAGCCATTTTGCGATCAACGCGCTCGCTTGGGCGCGTCGATCATGAATTTCGCGATTGATCGCGTCTTCCTTGGCCAGGGTCTCCTCGTAAGCGGCTCGGTTTTCCGGCTTCGGAACGAGCAGGATCGGCGGCCAATCGTTTCGATCATCGTTGAAAGGATTTTCGGCGAGATTGTTGAAGAACGCGGTCAGCTTATAAAAGTCTTTTTGAGTGATCGGATCGAACTTGTGATCGTGGCAGTTCGCGCATCCCACCGTCAGTCCCAGGAAGGCAGCGCCGTAAGCTTCGGTGCGTTCGCGTTTGTTATTTACGCGCAACTCTTCGGTGAGCGTGCCGCCCTCGCCGCTGCTGATGCCGGCGCGTATGTACGCAGAGGCCATCATTGAATCGAGAGTCTTGTCCGGCAGCATATCCCCGGCGAGCTGCTCGACGACGAACCGATCGAAATGCTTATTCTGGTTGTAGGCCTTGATCACGTAGTCGCGATACGGCCAGATGTAACGAAAATTATCGATGTGAAGGCCGTGCGTATCGCCGTAGCGAGCGACGTCGAGCCAATAGTGCGCGCGATGCTCTCCGTAGCGCGGGCTCGCGAGCAGTCGATCGACTACCTTTTCATACGCGTCCGGCGAATTGTCGGCGACAAACGCCTCGACTTCTTGCGGAGTCGGTGGCAGACCAATCAGATCGTAATTCACCCGCCGAATCAGCGATCGTTTGTCGGCTTGCGGCGACGGAGTCAGCCCTTCTTTTTCCAAACGAGCCAAGATGAAATTGTCGATCGGCGTCCGCACCCAATCTTTTTTTGTGACGGTGGGAATCGGCTGTACTTTCGGCGCAATGAAGGACCAATGCTCTTCGTAAACGGCACCCTGCCTGACCCACTCGACGAGTGTCGCAATCTGTTCGGGCTTGAGTGTTTTGTGCGCCTCCGGCGGAGGCATTCGGTCTTTCGGATTTTTCGATTCGATCTTCTGCACGAGCGGACTTTTTACGACTTGCCCGGGAATGATGGCCGGGCCGCTTTTGTCGTGAGGCGCGTAAGCAAACTCCGCTCGGTCGAGCCGGAGTTTCGCCTTGCGGGCGCCTGGATCGGGACCGTGGCACGGATAACAGTTTTCCGAAAGAATCGGCGCAATGGATTGATTGAAAGATAGCTTGCTCGGCGTTTTGCTTGCCGAGACGTGCGAATGCTCTTGTGCTCGCGCGCCAATCGCGAATACGAACGCGCATGTGCCAATTGCGAGCAACGACTTCCAAGGATGCCGACGAAATTGGCCCTGGAGAAACACTGGTAGAGGCGACTCGCTCCCTGGGTTTGTGGCCGTCGTGTCGACCAACGGGAAGCTTACTCCCGAGCACTGGTAAAAGCGATTCGAATAAACCGCACGTCCCGGTGTGGGGGCCTTCATAATACTTGCGCTGGGAGTCAGGCGTTAATGGGCTCCGTGGTTGGTTCGATCGGTTTCTGCCTCGCATCCCAGGCCGTTCGTTGATTGACGCCTCCGTAAGCCAATGCTAAATTTTTCTTTCCACCAACAAGGAGCATTGCCTGAAGATCTCTGGGGAAAAACGTCGGCTTTTGGGGCTTAGCCGGCGGGAATTCCTGCGGCGGTCTTGTCAGGGCGCTTCCCTGGCATTTTTGCCGAGCGCATTCGGCCCCGCATTGCTCATACCTCCTGCGGCCGCTCAACCGACCGCAACTGCGGGTGAATATCAAGTCCACCCGCACTATCGAACGCCGCGAAGTCTCGATGCGGTCTTACGCAAAGTCCGGCCGGGCCTGGATGATTTTGTCGCGGAGAAGTATCACGCTCAGGTCGCTGAAGTTTTCGATCGCTGGACGACCGCGCTGCTGAAATCGCCAACCGCAACAACCGAAATCGAATCCACGCTTGCGGCAACGCTGAACGCAACCTCGCCGATTCCTGTCGATGCGCAACCGATTCGCGCCTCTTCTTTTCTTAGTGCTGTTCGAAATAAATTTTCTCCTGAGAGACAGTTCGACAGTGCAGCGTGGATTCGCGACTGGCAATCCGCTTTGAAGCACTTCTCCGCCTTGCAAACCGCTGAGTTCCAAGTTACCGAAATCCATCTCAACAACGTCTCGAACAACACAAACAGCACTCCTTCTTCCCTTCAAACTCGCATCCGATTCGAATTCGTCGGAACCGGCAGCGGATTCCATCGCGAGAATCGAGTGGGCAATTGGGATCTGATCTGGTCACTCGCGCCCAACGGCCAACTCAAAATCACGAGATGGTTGATCCTCGACGAAACGCGCAGCCAATCTCTCTCGCCAATTTTCACGGATATCGCGCAACAGACTCTCGGACGAAACTCTTCGTTCGCCGCTCAATTTCTTCCAGGCATCGATTACTGGCGCACCGTTCTGGACGGCGCATCTGGCATCGACATCTACGGACATAACGGCGTCTCGTTCGCCGACATCGACGGCGACGGCTTCGACGATCTCTACATCTGCCAGCCCGCCGGACTGCCCAACCGCTTGTTTCGAAATCGCGGTGACGGCACTTTTGAAGACATCACTGAAAGCTCCGGCCTTGGCCTCCTCGACAACACCTCCTGCGCGCTCTTCGCCGATTTTTCCAATTCCGGTCGTCAGGACGCAATCATCGTGCGCACAACCGGCCCGCTGCTCTTCCTCAACGACGGCCGTGGGAGGTTCCATCTCAAGCCCGACGCGTTCCATTTCGCCAACGAACCGCAAGGCACGTTCACCGGCGCCGCGATCGCCGACTACGATCGCGATGGTTGGCTCGACATCTACTTCTGCCTTTACATCTACTACCAAGGCACCGATCAATATCGCTACCCGACGCCCTACTACGACGCGAACAACGGCCCCCCGAATTTTATGTTCCGTAACAATCGCGACGGCAGTTTTCGCGACGTAACCAAAGAATCCAATCTCAACCGCAACAACACGCGCTTCAGTTTCTGCTGCGGCTGGGGCGACTCGGATGGTGACGGCTGGCCCGACCTCTATGTCGTCAACGACTTCGGCCGAAAGAATCTTTATCGCAACAATGGCGACGGCACGTTTACCGACATCGCTCCCGAAGTTGGCGTCGAAGACGTCGGCGCGGGAATGAGCGTCTCCTGGCTCGATGCCGACAACGACGGCAAGCAGGACCTTTACGTCGCGGACATGTGGACGGCGGCAGGCGTACGAATCTCGCAGCAAGACGCATTCAAAAAAGACGCAAATCCCGAGACGCGAGCGTTCTATCGCAAACATGCGATGGGCAATTCGTTCTTCCACAATCGCGACGGTAAGCGATTCGAAGACGTCACCGCGGAATCAGGCACAGCCATGGGCCGCTGGGCCTGGTGCAGCGATTCCTGGGACTTCGATCACGACGGCTACTCCGATCTCTACATCGCAAACGGCATGATCACCGGCCCGGCTCCCGCGCGCGACGACCTCAACAGCTTCTTTTGGCGCCAGGTCATCGCGAATTCTCCGTCGGAGCCCCGTTCGAACTACAACTACGATCAGGCATGGAACGCCGTCAACGAATTGATACGCGCCGACAGTACCTGGAGCGGCTTCGAGCGCAACGTCTTCTACGCCAACAATGGCGACGGCACGTTTTCCGACGTTTCCGGCGCCGTCGATCTCGATTTCATCGAAGACTGCCGCGCTTTCGCGCTCGCCGATTTCGATCACGATGGCCGCCTGGAAATCGTGCTGAAAACGCGGAACAATCCTCAACTCCGCGTCTTAAAGAACGTAGTCCAAGATCTAAGCCCCGCGATAACGTTTCGTCTCACCGGAAAGAAGAGCAATCGCGATGCGATCGGCGCGCGCGTAGTTGTCGATGCTGGCACGACGCAGATCACGCGCACCGTGCAAGCCGGCTCAGGGTTCCTCGCCCAGCACAGCAAAGAGTTACATTTTGGACTCGGCCAAACGAAGCAAATCATCAGCGCTACGATTCACTGGCCGAGTGGAACAACGCAAACACTTCGCGATCTCCCTGTGAACCATCGCGTCTGGATCGAAGAGGGTGAAGCGACACCTCGCCTCCAGCCATTCAAAGCGACGGGAAATCCATCGGCTATCACATCCGTATCGGCGGCTGCATTTCATACAACTCCAACATCTTTCGGTACATGGCTGCTCGCTCCTGTCGAAGCTCCCAATTTTTCTGCCGCAGACCAAAACGCCAAAATCCAGAACCTCGCGGCACTACAAGGTCCACCGGTTCTTTTATATTTCTGGGCATCGACTTCGGCCGCTCAAACAAATCTCTCCGAGTTGAATTCAGCGTATTCGAAATGGCAAGCGCGTGGCCTTCGACTCCTAGCAATCAACGGTGACGAACCGCCGCCCAATCAATCGGCTCCGACATCCTTGCCTCAGAATCATTTCTCGTTTCCATCGATTGCGTATAACGCAGACCTGATCGCCATCTACAACATCCTCTATCGCTCCCTATACGACCGCCATCGCGACCTGACTCTTCCAACTTCATTCCTGCTCGACGAAAAGGGCCTGATCGTCAAGATCTATCAGGGCTCCGTCCAACCAAACGACGTCCTCGAAGACGCACACAACATTCCCAAAACTGATGCCGCTCGCATGGAAAAAGGCCTTCCCTTCCCCGGCATCGCAAGCACAACTGACTTCACTCGCAACTACCTCTCCTACGGCTCGATCTTCTTCGAACGCGGCTACATGACCGAAGCCGAGCATTTTCTTCAGCTCGCGCTCCGCGACGATCCCGACAACTCCGAAGCGCTCTACGGTATCGGCAGCATCTATCTGCAACAAAACAAGACAACCGATGCTCGCGCCACATTCGAACGCGTCATCAAACTTCCGCAGCGCTATCCGGGCACTTTACCCAACGCGCGGAACAACCTCGGCCTTCTGTCAGCGCGCGAAGGCCGCACTGACGAAGCGATCCAAGACTTCCAACAAGCCCTGCAAATCGATCCCGACCACTTCATTGCGCTGGAAAATTTGGGCAATGCTTACCGGCAAGCAAAACGTTGGGACGACGCGAAATCGACTCTCGAACGAGTGCTTCAACTGCAACCCGACAGCGCCGAAGCGAACTACGCGATGGGTATGGTCTACGCGCAGACCGACGACGCCAATCGCGCCTACGATTATCTGCAAAAAGCCCTGGCGCAAAAGCCCGCCTATCCCGAAGCGCTAAACAATCTCGGCGTTCTCTATCTGCGCAAGAACCAGCCAAACGACGCCGAAGCCAGCTTCAAGGAAGCGATTCGCGTTGCGCCATCCTTTCAACAGTCCTACTTCAACCTCGCGCGCCTCTATGCAATCGAAGGCAACAACGCCGCTGCTCGCCAGGTTCTGACCGACCTGCTGCAACAGCACCCCGGCGATCCGCAGATCGAACGCGCGCTGTCTCAGTTGCCGCAATAAAACAAATCGGCCCGCGACAAAAATCTTCGCGAGCCGATTCGAAAACTCAAACCTACAATTCGAACTGTTAGAACGTTAGCTTCAACCCAAATTGAATTAAACGCGGATTGTTGACCGTCGAATTGACCGAGCCAAATCCAGGCGCCGCGATGTCCGCAACCGGAAACCCGAACTGGGCGTGGTTGAAGAGGTTGAAAAATTCCGCGCGGAAGTTCAGTCCCATACCTTCACGCGGCAAAGCGAACTGCTTGATGATCGAGAAGTCCGTGTTCACGAAACCTGGTCCCGTCACCGGAACGCGGTTCGCATTCCCTAGCAATCCTGCCGCTGGGGCCGCGAAACACGATGGATTGATGTACTGCAACGTGCCATGGCTCGCAGCTTGTGGGTCGCAACCCGAAATCTGATCGGGCCGATTGAAGTTGTTCCCGTTTCCGCCGTTGTTAAAGAACACGCCTGACTGGTTGTTGCTGTCGATCAATGGCACCGCAAATCCCGACGTGATTTTTTCAATCAGCGTCACTTGCCACCCGCCCAGCAATGTGTTCGTCACTGGACTCCAATCATTGCCAAATTTTCGGCCACGGCCGAAAGGCAAGTCATACAGAACGCTTGCTGTGAAATTGTTCGCCAGGTCGATCTGCGACAAACCCCAGTCGAGATTCTGCCAGTTTGGCAACGGGAAGTACGGAGCGCTCGTCAGCGATCCGAGGCCGTCGCTCAAGCCGTTGTCATACGTTTTGGAATAGGTGTAGCTCACCAGCGCGTACAGCCCGTGCTTTGGCGTCTTCGTCTCGAGTTTGATTTGCAGGGAATCGTACTGAGTACGGCCGACATCGCCAAAAAGCAGCATCGCGTTCGACGCCGCATATGGCGGAATGTACGCCGAGCCGTCAGGATTGCAGCCGATCGTCACCGTCCCACCCGCCACGCACGAGCTCGGACCGAACGTATTGAGGTTATTGCCGGCCACGAGCAAGTGCCGCCCGCGCGAACCCGCATAACCCGCCGTCAGCACTACATTGGCCGGCAGTTGCCGCTCCACGTTCACGTTAAATTGCTGCACCATCCCGAGGTGGAAATCCGTCGGTTGTGTGAACAACGTCCCTGTGAACGTTGCCAGCGTCGGTGGCCCGGCGAAAATCGGGAATCCATCGTCCATCTTGATCCCGAGAGGCGTCTGTCCGAGCACCGTAGCGCAGTACGACGTCGCAAACGCGCATCCCGCAGGGCCGAACCCATCCGACTCCGCAAAGAACGGCGGGTTCTGCCACAAGCCCTGCGCGCCCATGCTCCACGCCGAGTCGTGATAGATCGAGTACCCCGCACGCAGCGCAGTCTTATCGCTTCCCAGAACTTTCCACGCTAAACCGATTCGCGGTTCGAACGCGGTCTTGTTCATCTTCACGCCAGCCGAAGAGCTAACACCATTCTGTCCCGCGATAAGAAGTTGATTCGTATTGGGCAAATAATTCGCCAGACGTCCCGCCGATTCGCTGATTGGCGTCGTCAAGTCCCACGCGATTCCTAGGTTCAGCGTCAGGTCCTTCGTGATGCGCCAATCGTCCTGCACGAACGGCCGGTAAATCTTCCATCGCCGCCCGGTAACCGGACCGTTGAACGTCTGATCGTGTTCCGACAATCCGAGCAAACCCATCAGCACATCGGCTTCCGGATTCCCCGGAACGCTTACTGTTGCATCTGTGAAACCGCTGAAGTTACCCGCGACGCCCGGAATCCAGAATCCATCCTGGAACGCCTCGGCTCCCACATTCATTTGATTCGCGCGAATGTCGATGCCCGCCTTGATGTCATGTTTGCCACGGATTAGGTCGAGCGAATCGTGGAACGAGAAGACGTTCGTCCCGCCCTGGAACGGCGTGTATCCTCGATCACCCAGAGACCAGTAGCCGCCGAACATCAAAACTGAAGTCAGCCCGCAGCTGTACGCTCCCGGTGTGCACGTCGCACCTGCGCCCAAGCCCGAACACCCAAGGTTTGCTCCCGGAATTCCGATCGCCGCCGCAGCGCACGACCCCGTTCCTTGCGAATCGATGTAGTTGAAGATGCGGTTGTATCCGAAACTCGCCTGGTTCACCAACGACGGCGAGAACACGTGTGTTTCGCCGATCGCAATTTGCCGCGAGTGGTTTGCGATGCCTTGGTTACTACCAAACGCGTTTTGTTCCGCGAACGACCCAATCCCGCCGCCACCGGGAACATACGAAACCGCCTGGTCATAGCTGAACCGCGCGAACATCGTGTCGGAATTCGAGAAGTTGTGGTCGAGACGGATATCGAACTTTGTCTCGTCAAGTTTGCGAACCGGTGAGTTGACGAAGTTGAAGCCCGCTGCCGCGTTGTTTGCGTTCGGCGTCGGGTAGAGATTGATCAGCGCCTGCCCGACCGGACTGAACAAAGCACCAGGAATCTTGTTGCACGGCGTTCCTGCAGCCTGGCTTCCATTCGCCGCTACCGGAAGCGGGTTACCCGCGCCGTCGCATTGAAAATAAACGTTCGGCGTCACCGCTGGATTCGTCGATGCCCCGATCATGTTCGGATTGACAATCACCAATCCCGAAACCGGGTTCCCAAACGGGTCCGCGCTGAAATCGCCCGTGCGCATCGCTTCCGACGGAAGCAATCCAGTGACTGTCTGGCCATGTCGCTGCGACTTCTGCTCCGCATCAAGGAAGAAGAAGGTCTTGTTTTTCCGAATCGGACCGCCGATCGAACCGCCATACTGATTCAGATTGAATTTCTCTGGTGAAGTCGCAAAGAAGCTCTTCGCGTCGAGCGAAGTGTTGCGCAGAAATTCGAAGAGCGACCCGTGGAAGCCGTTCGAACCCGACTTCGTCGTCACCAGCACCGTTGGTCCCGCGCGTGTGCCGTATTCCGCCGAGTAGTTGTAGGTCAGAACCTTGAATTCCTGAATCGAGTCGATTCCCGAAAAAATTCCGATACCGCCCGACGTCAGCTCATTGTTATCCACGCCGTCCAGCAGCCAATCCGTCGCGTTCGGCCGCGAACCGCCAACCGACAGCGAGAACGAACCGCGCGCCGCAACTTCGCTGTCCGCGCCGCTCGTGAAAAAGCTGTTCGGGTTGGTTTCCTGCACCGTCCCCGGTGTCAGCGAAGCAAGTTGCACGAAATCGCGCCCATTCAACGGAAGCTGCGCGACCTGCTGCCCCGTAATAACCTGTCCCAGCGATGGATTCGTCGTCTCCACCGCCACCGCCGTCGCCTCAACTTCGATCTGCGAAGACACCGCAGCCACCGCCAGGGAGAAGTCCAGCGTTCGCGCCTCATCGACTTGCAGCTTCACGCCGCGCTGCTCCGTCGTCTGAAACCCAGCAGACTCCACGTGCACGGTGTAATCCGCCGCCGGCAACAGGGGAATCAAGTAGTGCCCGACTTCATCCGTCTTCACTTCGCGCGACACTCCCGTCGCTTCCGAAATCGCGCGCACCGTCGCTCCCGCGACCGAACTTCCCGATTTATCGGTGACGGTTCCAGAGAAGCTTCCGATCGCCTGTCCGTACGTTGCCTGTGCGATCAGAAGTGCGAACACACCCAGAATGATTGGGAAAATATATTTTCGACACATCGTAGACATCCCTCTGCCGCAACCCTTGGGTTGGTTGCAGCCCTCAGCCCCGACACCGCAGATAGGTAGGCGATCTTCGTGGATTCGCCAGGAAACAGTGGTAAGAAAAGTTAACCGCCGTTACGTCTTGTGTCAAGTTAACTAGCCAGTTTCCACAGGATTCAAATTGTGAAAAAACTGCGTCCGGCCGTGCCGATGAGAGACCTGTAACAATCGCTGCAATTCGAATTGCTAAATGAAGACTGAATCTTTATGACTTGTTATTGCCCCATCGCTTCGCGACTCGCCTCGCGCACTTTTTGCAGTCTCGGTCGCAACCGTCTTCAAATCCGCAACCAAGATCCGATAGAGCCGCTCGCGCACCAAGCGTCGTACTTTGCAGCACCCGCAAAGATTTCCAGTTTGGCTAAGATTTCTGTGAAATATAATACGGGCGAACATAAAGCGAATATGCGAGACTGACTTGCGTCAATCTCTTGTCCGGCTGGATTCTTTTGATTACGAGTCGGGTTCAAAGTGGGAGGACCGCAAACTGTCCCGCGCTCCGCGATCATCCCGTCGTCGAACAAATAAAATCTTTCGAAATTTCTGAAATCGAATAAATTCGCCTCGAGACGCATCTAACTAAGTCAACCGCAAGCGACCTAATCATGCGCAATCGCAGTTCAAAGAAAGCGTCCTCAGAACCGCTTCACGAGCCACAAGATCCCGCGCCCGATGTAATGCCCGCGAACCCGCTCGACCTCTTCCACCCCGCCGTCCGCGATTGGTTCTCCGCCGTCTTCAACGGCCCCACGCGTCCGCAAATCCTCGGCTGGCCCGCGATCGCGCGCGGAGACTCCACGCTACTCCTCGCCCCCACCGGCACCGGCAAAACTCTTGCCGCTTTTCTCTGGTGCATCAATCGCCTGATGTTCTCCACCGAGAAGCCGCCAGAGGAAACCCGCTGCCGCGTCCTCTACATATCGCCGATCAAAGCACTCGCCGTTGACGTCGAGCGCAATCTTCGCGCCCCGCTCGTCGGAATCGCGCAAGCCGCCCAGCGTCTCGGCCACGCTTATCAGGAACCAACCGTCTCCATCCGGACGGGCGACACGCCCACCGCCGAACGCGCCCGCTTCCTACGCCATCCCTCCGACATCCTCATCACCACGCCCGAATCCCTCTACCTCTTATTAACGTCGCAGCCCCGCGAACTCCTTCGCTCCATCGACACGATCATCCTCGACGAAATTCACGCGCTCGTCCCTACCAAGCGCGGCTCGCATCTTTCACTCTCCCTCGAACGCCTCGAGAAACTCACCGGGCGTCGCCTACAACGCATCGGCCTCTCCGCCACGCAGCGCCCACTCGAAGAAGTCGCCCGTTTCCTCGGCGGCGCCGAAGTTCCAAACACTTCCGCAAAATCAGAACTCTCACATAGCGGCCTTCCCCCCGCTGTCATCCCGAGCGAAGCGAGGGACCTGCTTTCTGAATCAGCAGCACAGTCTGAGACATCAGCCGCCGATCTAAACGCAGAGTCCGACGCCAATAGCGCAACTCCCCCACCCGACCAACCCCTCGCCGAATTCGAATCCTCCTTCTACGCCCCCGTCTATCGCCCCATCACCATCATCGACGCCGGCGAAAAAAAACAGCTCGACCTCCGCGTCGAAGTTCCCGTCGAAGACATGGCCCGCCTCGACGACATCGACCCACTCCCCAGCGGGCCCGCGTCGCAAGGCCCGAAGCGCCCATCCATCTGGAGCGCCATCCATCCCAAGCTCCTCGAACAAATCCGCGCCCATCGTTCCACGCTCATCTTCGTCAACAATCGCCGCCTCGCCGAACGCATCTCCGGCGCCATCAACGACCTCGCACAAGAAACGCTCGTCCGCGCACATCACGGCAGCGTCGCCGTCGCGCAACGCAAGGAAATCGAAGACCGCCTCAAACTCGGCACCCTGCGCGGTCTCGTCGCCACTTCATCTCTCGAACTCGGCATCGACATGGGCGCCATCGATCTCGTCATCCAGATCGAATCGCCTCCATCCGTCGCCAGTGGCATGCAGCGCGTCGGCCGCGCCAGCCACCACGTTGGCGCCATCAGCAACGCCGTCATCTATCCAAAATATCGTGCCGATCTCGTCGCCTGCGCCGCCATCACGCAAGCGATGTACAACGGACAAGTCGAAAGCGTTCACTATCCGCGCAATCCGCTCGACGTTCTGGCCCAACAAATTGTCGCCATCATTTCTTTCGATGAGTGGCACGTGGACGATCTCTTCCAACTCGTCCGCTCCGCCGCACCCTACGCCAATCTCACGCGCAGCGTTTTCGAATCCGTCCTCGACATGCTCGCAGGCCGCTATCCCAGCGACGAATTCGCAGAGCTCCGCCCGCGCATCACTTGGGATCGCGTTTCGAATCGCCTCACTCCTCGCCAAAGCTCACGTCGCGTCGCCGTCATCAACGGCGGCACAATTCCCGATCGCGGCCTCTACGGCGTCTTCCTCTCCGGCGCCACAAAAGGCGCGCGCGTCGGCGAACTCGACGAAGAAATGGTGTTCGAATCACGCACCGGCGACACAATCATCCTCGGCGCCACAACTTGGCGCATCGACGAAATCTCCCACGATCGCGTTCTCGTCTCGCCGGCTCCCGGCGAGCCCGGCAAAATGCCCTTCTGGCACGGCGACACCGCCGGTCGCCCCGCCGAATTCGGCAAGAAAATTGGCGCGATGACGCGCGAGATCCTCGCTCAACCACGCCCCGTCGCCTTCAGCACGCTCGTCACAAACCACAGCCTCGACACCAACGCCGCCGAAAATCTCCTTCGCTATCTCGAAGACCAGGCCGTCGCCACCTCGCGCGTTCCCAACGATCAGGACATCGTCATCGAAACCTGCCGCGACGAGCTCGGTGACCGCCGCATCTGCGTCCTCACTCCCTTCGGCAGCCGCGTTCACGCGCCGTGGTGCATGGCCGTCAGCGCCAAGCTCCGCTCCGAGCGCGCGCTCGACGTCGAATCGATGTGGACCGACGACGGCTTCGTCCTCCGCATCCCCGAAAGCGACGAAGAAATCCCATCCGAACAGCTCCTGCCCGATCCCACGGAATTCCAGCAGCTCGTCCTGCAACAGCTCGGCTCAACATCCCTCTTCGCCGCAAAATTCCGCGAAGCCGCCAGCCGCGCTCTCCTCCTTCCGCGTCGCCGCGCGGGTCAACGCACTCCGCTCTGGCAACAACGCAAACGCGCCGCCGATCTTCTCGCCGTCGCCGCGCGCTTCT
>DATAMU010000447.1:0-2341 GCA_036266605.1 Candidatus Acidiferrum sp.
CGAAGCGACGCGGTGACAATGAACGCGAAAGCAAGCCGTCCATCGTTGTGACTTCGGTGACAGGCAAGTCGGGCTCGAGTTCATGGACGACGCGCGTCACGGCGGCGGCAATCGCGGCAGGGTCGGACGCCGTGCGGACTAAGAGATGTGAAGGCCATCCACCGGCGAAGTAAGCGTCGTACGTGGGGCCAGCGTCCAATCCGAACTGATGAACGTCGCCCACAACCCCAACGATCGAAAACCAGCACGGCTTAGGATCGAGAGAGCAGAAATTCACCCGGTGGCCTATCGGGTCTTGGCCCGCGAAGAATCGGTGTGCGATGGTCTCGTTGACTACGATTTTGTCTTGCAGCGTCCAATCGTCGCGCGTCAGATAGCGTCCCTTCGTCAGGGGAATTCCGAGGGTCGCGAAATATTCCGGCGTCACGACGCGGGTTTGGGCGACGGGCCGAACGGTCCCGCTTGGCAGAGGCTGGCCTTCGATCAGAAATCTCGAAGCCTGGCGCATTTCCGAGCCGAGCGGCAGCGTCGATATTCCGGCGGACGATTTCACGCCGGGCAATGCATTCACCCGCTGTTCGATTTGATCGAACTGAAGCGCCTGCTTTTTGCCGAGATCAAGCTGCTGCTGGTCGGTGAGTTTGTCGGCTTCTTCGGCCGGGAGCGTTGCCTGTGTGAGCTGCACGCTGAGCAGGTGGTCGATTTGAAATCCGGGCGCGACATCAAGAAGCCGTCGAAAACTTTGCAGCAGCAAACCTGCGCCGATCAGCGGAACCAGCGCGAGTGCGATCTCGGCGACGACCAGCGTGTTGTGAACGCGATGACTTCCGGGTGCGCCGAGGCTTTTGCCTCCTCGTTTCAAGACTCCATTGAGATCGCGCATTCGAGCACGAAGAGCCGGAAGTAGCCCGCAGAGTATTCCGGCCGCTAAACAGACGACAACAGTGAATCCGAGCACACGAACGTCGATGCCGATTTCGCGGACGGCTGCAAGTTCGGGTGGCGCCAGTGCGGCCAGCGCCCGAATTCCAGCGGCGGCCAACAAGAGACCGACTCCGCCGCCACATAAAGAGAGCAGCACACTTTCGGTCAAAAGTTGTCGTACCAATCGCCCCGGAGCTGCACCTAGTGCGGTCCGCAGAGCCATCTCGCGATCTCGAGCGGCGTTTCGCGCCAGCAGGAGATTCGCGATGTTTGCGCAGGCGATCAGCAGAACAAGTCCGACGGCGCCGAAGAGAACGAGCAACGTGGCCCGCATCTTTGCGGCAGATGGATCTTCGAGGTTGCGCACCATCGTTCCCCAGCTCGCGTGGGAATCGGGGAATGCGACGGCTTCCTGGTGAAGCAACAAATTCATTTCCGCGCGAGCCTGGTCGATCGTGACTCCGGGTTTGAGGCGAGCGACGGCAACCGTCCCGTGATGAACGTGATCGTCCATGTAGCCGTCGTGGCTCAGCGGGCGCCAGAGATCGATGTCGCGACCAATTTCGAACGTCGGGGGCAAGACGCCGACGATTTGATATTTCTGGCCGTCGAGAGAAACGTCGCGGCCGACGGCGGCAGGATCCGCACCGAAGCGTCGCTGCCAGAATGCGTGACTCAGCAACACGACGGCGGGTCCGTGCGGCTGGTCCTCTTCGGGCAGAAATGTTCGGCCGACGACTGCGCGTATGCCAAGAGTCGGAAATAAATCGAAGCTCGCGAGATTGGCTTGGACGCGTTCCGGTTCACCGATGCCTGTCAGATTGAAACCCTGTGGCGGCTGGTCGTAAGAGCCCATCGCGGAAAAGCTTTTTGCCTCGCGATGAAAGTCCAAGTAGTCGCCCGCGGACAGTCCGACCGGCTGAAAGTTCGGATAGGTATTCCATATTTCGACAAGCGACGAGGGCTCGGTGTAGGGAAGCGACCGGAGCAGAACGCTCTGGACGACGCTGAAGATTGCGGTATTGGCGCCGATACCGAGCGCGAGGGTGATGATGGCGATCGCGGTGAAGCCGGGAGTCTTGCGCAGGGTGCGAAAACCGAATTGCAAATCGTCCGCGAGATCGTTGAGCCAGGTTGCTTTGGCCATGTCGCACCTCGAGCGCTGTTCACTCCGCTGACCGACGGCTACTTTACTCCAGACGTTTGTGGCGGCAAGACGTAATCATTCAACGAGCGAAACTTAGAATGCGAGCATCATCGTCTCAGGACGGCGCCGGCGTGTCGCGCGGTTTCGCCCACCCTCTCAGCGTGCGGTATGATGTTGTATCGAACGCAAAACGCGCGTCTTGTAGGAACGTCGAGGTCGCGCAGGAGATGCTGGTTTGATTCCACGTTATACCCGGTCGGAAATGGGCCG
>DATAMU010000448.1:0-4659 GCA_036266605.1 Candidatus Acidiferrum sp.
TGCCTCGTTGCTTCTTTTCGTTATCGCTTCGGTCGCCTGCGGCTGCTCCTCAAACGCGAGCGCCAATCCCAACGCGCTCACATTTCTTCTCGAATCGAATCCCACCAACCTCGACCCGCGCTTCGCAACCGATGCCGCGTCGCAACACATCGACGGGCTGCTTTTCTCAAGCCTGCTCGAGCGCGACGCGAACATGAATCTCCACGGCGACCTCGCGGAGTCGTGGCAAACGCCCGATCCGCTAACTTGGGTTTTTCACCTGCGAAAAGATGTTCAGTTCAGCGACGGTCGGCCCGTGACTTCCGCCGATGTTAAGACCACGTTCGATTTCATCCGCACGCCCGGGAATAAATCGGCGAAGCGCGGGGCGTTTCGCCTTGTGACGTCGATCGACGCACCCGATCCAGCGACGGTGATCTTTCATCTCAGAGAGCCGTACGCATCGTTTCCGATCAATCTCGTGCGGCCAACGACGGGAATTGTTCCCGCGAATGCCGGTACAGACTTCGGACAAAAGCTGACCGGCTCCGGCCCGTTTCAATTTGTCAGCCAGACGCAGGACGACGAAGTTGTCGTGGAGCGAAATCCGAAGTTTTCAGGAACTGCGCCCAAGCTGGAACGGGTTCGTTTTCGCATCGTTCCCGACGCGATTGTCCGGGCGCTCGAACTGCGCAAAGGCTCTGGCGATATTGAAATCAGCTCGCTGACGCCGGACATCATTCCGGTGCTCGTGAAACAACCGACGCTGGCGCTTACCGATCGGAACGGTACGAATTTCACGTACCTCGGAGTCAATCTCGAAGACCCGATTCTGAAGCGCCGTGAAGTGCGTCAGGCGCTGGCGTATGCGACCGATCGGGAAACGCTGATCAAATATTTGCAACATGGGCAAGCGCGTGTCGCCGCCGGAATCCTGCCGCCGAATCACTGGGCATACGAGCCGAACGTGACGCAATATGCGCTGGACACGGCACGCGCCGAAAAGTTGCTCGATGATGCGGGATTCCCGCGCCAGGCGAACGGCGTTCGCTTTGCGATCACGCTGAAGACGTCCACCGACGAACAATTTCGTGTCCTGGGAGCCGCACTTCAGGAGCAGTGGCGCCGCGTGGGGGTGGATCTCGAATTGCGGCCACTGGAATTCGCAACTGTCTTGTCGGACGCGATCAAAGGCAACTTCCAATTGAATCTGCTGCGATGGGTGGGCGCGAACAACGATCCCGATATTTTCGAGTTTGTCTTCAGCTCCAAGCGATTCCCGCCCGACGGAGCGAACCGTGGGCACTATCGCAACCCGCGCGTTGACGTCTTGACGGATCAAATCCGCGTCGAGATGGATCAGTCCAAGCGCAAAGTTTTGTGCAGCGAAGTCCAGAAAATCCTCGCTGACGATCTTCCTTATCTACCGCTTTGGTTCACCGACGCCACCTCTGTCCACCGCAAATCCCTGGGCCAATTCGAACTGAGCCCTACCGGCGATTTCGACTTTCTCGCCGGCCTCAGTACTCAGCCGTAGCGCCGGCATCTTGCCGGCATTTTTACGCTCGCCCGCAAGGTCGATCCGATAGTAGCTTCGTCGCGTGGGGCGCACAGACCGAACGCCCGCGCCGCGTCAACGATTCGAATCAAGCGCGAATTCGCGATTCCGCGCAATCTCAACTCAACATTCGACTTACGCAATTCACCGGTGTGCTCCGACAACTCTCGCCACACGCAACTCCTTTGAAATGACATCCTTGCACAATATGCACGAGCAACTCGTTTCGTTTCACATCCTTCCGCAAAAACAGGGGAGGGGGTGGGTCAGCGCGTCCGTGTAGGGGCGCAGCACGCTGCGCCCCAGGTCCGCACGATTGCGACCGCTATGAGATTTGCTTCTTGAGGTCGGCGAGGAGGTTCAACGCATCCAGCGGTTTGAGTTGGTCGAGATCGGCGGAGCGTAGTTTGTCGAGGACTTCGCGGTCGAGTGGAGTGAACAGCATCTCCTGATGATTGCGGCGATGGCCATTGCTCGGCGTTGCGCCACCATCAGCGGATCCCGCAACGGACTCGTTCGCGCCCGGAGTCAGCTTCTCGCTGAGCTGATGCTCGCTCTGTTCGTGACGCTTCAAAACTTCGCGAGCACGTTCGATGACGCTGCGCGGCAATCCTGCCAAGCGAGCAACTTCGATCCCGTAACTTTTGTTGGCGCTCCCGGGCTCGACGTGGCGAAGAAAAATAATTTCGTTGGGAGTTTCTTTCACCGAGACGTGGACGTTTTTCACCGCCGGCAAGAGTTCCGCAAGCTCGGTGAGTTCGTGATAGTGCGTGGCGAAAAGCGTGCGCGCTCGCGTATGTTTTTGGAGATGTTCGACGACGGCCCACGCAATGCTCAGCCCGTCGAACGTCGCGGTGCCGCGGCCCACTTCGTCCAGCAGAACGAGACTCGACGGAGTAGCGTGATTGAGAATGCTCGCGACTTCGCTCATCTCGACCAGAAATGTAGAACGTCCCCGCGCGAGATTGTCGGCAGCACCGATGCGCGTGAAGATGCGATCGATGATCGGGAGCTTCGCCTGGCGCGCAGGAACGTAGCTTCCAGACTGCGCCATCAACGAGATCAATGCGGTCTGGCGCAGGTATGTGGACTTGCCACCCATGTTCGGACCGGTAATCAGCAAGAGCTGCTGCGTGTGTTGATCGAAGTAGAGATCGTTGGGAACGAAGCGCTCCCCACGCTGGCGCAGGAGTTCTTCGATGACGGGATGGCGACCGCCGATGATCAGCAACTCGCCTGTCGCTGTGAACTCGGGGCGAACGTAGCCACGATCGGCGGCGAGCTTCGCGAATGTGGTGAGGACATCCATTTGTGCGACTGCGGCCGCGGTTTTGCGAAGGCGAACGGCTTGGGCAGCGACTGCGTTGCGTACCTCGATGAAAAGCTGCTTCTCGATTTCGCAAATGCGTTCGTCGGCGGCGAGGATTTTGCGCTCGTATTCCTTTAGCTCAGGAGCTGTGAAACGCTCCGCATTAACTAACGTTTGTTTTCGTTCATAGTCCGCGGGCGCGAGATGCAGGTTCGGCTTTGAGATTTCGATGTAGTAGCCGAAGACGCTGTTGAAGCGGATTTTGAGCGAGTTGATTCCGGTGCGTTTGCGTTCGCGCTCTTCCATCGCCGCGATGATTTGTTTGCTGTGCTGGCTCAGATTGCGAAGCTCGTCGAGTTCGCCGTGAAAGCCGTTGCGGATAATTCCCGGATCGGTCGCAAGGGCGGGAGGTTCTTCAGCGATGGCGTGTTCGAGACGTTCGCGGACGTCGGCGAGCTCGTCGATCTCGTGATGGAGATGGCGAAGCAGATCGCTCCCGCCCTTCGGCGGAGCGGTTAGGAAGTTTTTGAGCGTCGGGAGTTGCGCGAGCGATTTGCGCAGGGCGACAAGTTCGCGGGGAGTTGCAAGTCCAAGCGTGATGCGGCTCGTCAGGCGTTCGAGATCGAGGATGCCGCGGAGCTCTTTGCGGATTTCGCCGCGGACGACGGTTTGTTGGACGAGCTGCGCGACTGCACCGTGGCGCGCTTCGATGGCTTCGCGATCGATCAGCGGGCGAAGGAGCCAAGAGCGCATCAAACGCGCGCCCATGCCCGTCACTGTGACATCGAGTGCGGCGAGCAGTGTTGTCGGCCCGCTGCGGCTCGCCTCTTCGTTGAAGATGGGATTGATGAGTTCGAGGTTGCGAACGGAGACGGGATCGAGGATCAGTGCGTCATGCTGCTCGTAATAGCGGATGCGATCGAGGTGCCGAAGCGCTTCGATGCTCGATGCTTCGTCAACGACTGCCCGGGCTGGCGCAACTGCCGCGCCCGAACTGGATGACGTTGGCGATGGCGCATCAACGAAAGCGTTTCGAGACTCGGTTTGCGTGGAGCGATCGCCGCGTGCGGCGTTTTCGCGCAGGTAGTGAATGATCGCGCCGGCGGCAGAGAGCGATTGATGATGATCGTCGAGGCCGAAGCCGGTGAGTTCGGCGACGCCGAATTGTTCGCGCAGAATGCGCGAGGCGTAATCGTACTGGAAGACCCAGTCTTCGAGACGGGATTCGACGCCGCCGACGCCATCGGGCAGCGAGTCTTTAGCGGTATCGAACAGCGCTTGCGGGCGGGGAAGCAACGTTTCGCGCGGGCGGAGGAGCTGAAGTTCGTCGCGGAGGTCATCGGCGGCGCGCGGTCCGGCAAATTCAGTGGCCTGGAATTCGCCAGTGGAAAGATCGACGAAGGCCAAGCCGATGGGCGAGCCGGAGGCGTGCGTTGCGACGGATGCGAGAAAGTTGTTTTCGCGCGCGTCGAGGACGGCACCGTCCGTGGCTGTGCCCGGTGTGATGACGCGGACGACTTCGCGGCGGACGATTTTCTTGCCGGGCCCGGGCGCTTCCATCTGGTCGCAGATGGCGATCTTGAATCCGGCGCGGATGAGCCGCGCGATGTAGCCATCCGCCGCGTGATAGGGGACGCCGCACATGGGAATGGGCTGACCTTTTTCGCGATTACGAGAGGTGAGCGTGATTTGGAGTTCGCGCGAGGCGAGCAGGGCGTCTTCGTAGAAGAGTTCGTAGAAATCGCCGAGACGGAAGAGAAGGAGAGCGTGGGGATAGCGGGATTTGATTCCTTGATACTGCTATCCCCACGCT
>DATAMU010000449.1:0-2263 GCA_036266605.1 Candidatus Acidiferrum sp.
AATGCCGACGCAACGTAAGCGCCAGGCAGTTGTTTCCAAACTGAACGGTCGCCTGTCACCTCAAACTCCGCGTAGCCCGATCTGTCTAGTCGGCTTATCGAGATCGAAGAAACTGGTCGTAGCGGTTCCGCGTGGTGGTGAGCTGAGATTTCTAGCTTGGCGATATCGTGGTCGTGGTGATGCACCACTGAGAAGAAATCGTTCTTTCCCTCTTTGACGGTCAGGTATCTCGCATCACTCAGCTTCGTCACTTGGGGAGATGCGTCTTCGAGTCTGTAGACCCACAAACCTCCCTTGTGGACCCAACCCAAGGAGCAGATCGCTTGCGTATTTGAGGCATTCGTAATCATGTAAGGAGAATATAAAACCAAACTGCGACCTCGAGGTCTATTTTGCGCACACACTATCCTGGCGGATAGGCGGTTCTATCCGAATGGATAGCTTTCCGTTGACCGCACCCCACCGTTTCAATGCGGTTTGGCAGCAACCCTTTTGTTTTCAGAGTGATTTGCGATTGGCTGAAGGTTCCCGATTTGGTCTCCGGGATGCTTTTCAAAAAGGCGTCAATCGAGCGAGACAGGTCGGAAGGAGACCTACCATGAAAAACCAAATTACACACATCGTCGCCATCGCGGTTCTCGGGTTGGTGACGTTTTTCGCGATTCCCAATCGCGTCCATGCAGCACCGGCGTTTAAAGGGCAGTTTACGTTAACAAGTGACGTTGTTTGGAACGGCACGGAATTGCCGGCCGGCAAGTACGACTTCACTCTAGATTCGCAGGCGATGCCGGCGAAAATCCTGTTGCATGGCCCGAGGGGGTACATGTGGGTACTGACGTCGGCGACGTCGGGCAAACAGGGCGGTGAAACCAGCACCATGACCGTCGAACGCCGTAACGGTACGCGCTACATCAGCGAGCTGTACCTCGCGGATCTCGGGATCGATCTGCGATATCGCGCGCCGAAGTTGAACGAGAAGGTGATCGCGCAGGGCCCGGTAACGGTCGAGCACATCGCGATTGCCGTCGGCAAGTAACGACGAGTTAGCAAAGAGCTCCGAAAGGTCCTCACTCTGGAGGCAGGCCGCAACCCACCAACCACCGCACAAACCGCGGACTGCCTTCGGAATCCTCACTAAAGAAAACCCCGCAAGCCTTTTCGGCTTGCGGGGTTTTTGTTTGTCGTAGCGTTGGCTGGGCGTGAAAAGCTAGAACGGCAACTGGGAGAGATCGACGTTGCCGCCGGAAAAGATGACGCCGAGCTTTCGCTTTTCGCCGTCTGCGCGGGGAGGAAGATTGAGCGCGGCTACCGCACCCGGATTTAGGAGCGGAGCGATGGCGACGGCAGACGATGGCTCAATGACGATCTTTAGGCGCTCCCAGACAAAGCGCATTGCGGCGATGATTTCGGCTTCGGTGACTCGAAGAACTCCAGCGAGATTTTCGCGGAGGATAGCGAACGTGCGCGGCGAAAGCGAGGCGCGGAGGCCGTCGGCGATGGTGTCGGCGGAGTCGATGGATTGCAGCGCGCCGGAAGTGAATGAGCGGTAGGCGTCGTCGGCGTTGGCGGGCTCGCAGCCGAAGACGCGTGTGGCGGGGTGGATGGCGCGGGCACTGAGGCACGTTCCGCTGAGCAGGCCGCCGCCGCTGACCGGAGCGAAGAGTGCGTCGAGATCCTTTACGCCCTCGAGCAATTCCTTAGCGGAAGTGGCTTGGCCGGCGATGACGCGGTCGTCGTCGAAGGGATGCACGAGATGCGCTTGCGTTTCGGTGAGGATGCGATTGCAGGTTTCGTTGCGCGAGGTCATCGTCGGTTCGCAGAGTTCGACACGGCCGCCGTAGCCTTCGATGGCTTGGCGTTTTACGGCGGAGGAGTTTTTGGGCATCACGATCCAGGCGGGGACGCTTCTCCACGCGGCGGCACAGGCGACGGCGGCTCCGTGGTTGCCGCTCGATTGGGTGACGATGCCGTGGCGGACCTCGTCGTCGGTGAGCGAGAAGATCGCGTTGGATGCGCCGCGAATCTTGAACGAGCCGGTCTTTTGCAGGTTTTCGCACTTGAAGAAGACGCGAGCGCCGATGAGCTTGTCGAGCGAAGAAGATGTCAGGATCGGGGTGCGGTGGATGCGCGGGGCGATGCGTTGGTGAGCGGCTTGGATTGCTTCCCAGGTGACGGGCTGTGCTGCCGGATTCGTCTTCATTGTGGTGCTCATGGATATCTTATGTAGCGGATTCGCGCAATGCGGGGAACAGCCATTATGGAA
>DATAMU010000450.1:0-2038 GCA_036266605.1 Candidatus Acidiferrum sp.
ACGAGAGAAACATCGAATCGCCGTGGCTTCCGCTGATTCTTTACTCTGCGAAGTTCATTCAACGCGATACGTCCGGGATGGAGAAAGAAGCCGCTCGCACGAGGAACATTCCTGGAGTCGAAGACGAGATGTTGTTCCTGGAGTCGGACAGCGCAGCATCCTACGGAAAATTTGCACAATCGAGAGACTTGACTCGAAACGCCGCCGATTCCGCTCTGCGTGCGAAAGAAACAGAGATGCCCGCCGAATATCAGGCGCACGCCGCCGTCCGCGAAGCGCTGGTGGGCAACGCTGCATTCGCCAAGCAGCAGGCGCAAGCGGCTCTCAAGTTATCGGCGGGAAAGCGGGTCGCATCTTTTGCTGCCATCGCTCTCGCGCTGTCCGGCGATTCCTCGCAGGCAACGGCGCTGGCGGATGATGTCGCCAAGCGCTTCCCGGAAGACACAGTCGTACAATCCGAGTACTTGCCCATGATTCGTGCCGCGCTCGCGCTACGGAGCGGTGAAGCCGACAAAGCCGTCACTGCGTTGGAGCCGACGGCCCCTTATGAACTCGGCCAACTGAACGATGCTTTCACCTTCGGCATGTATCCCGTGTATTTGCGCGGCGAAGTTTACCTAGCGGCGAAGCAGGGCACTGCGGCCGCCGCTGAATTTCAGAAAATTCTCGATCACGCAGGCGTAGTCGGCAACGAGCCGATCGGCACATTGGCTCACTTGGGTGTGGGCCGCGCTTACGCGCTCTCAGGCGATGTCGCAAAGGCCAAGACCGCCTATCAGGATTTTCTGGCGCTCTGGAAAAATGCCGACGCCGATGTGCCGCTCCTGAAGCAAGCCAAGGACGAGTCCGCGAAGTTGCACTAGTCGGACGAACGCCCGCGTCAAGAACGCTTGATGGCAGGCCGTGATCGCAGAGACTGGATGCTCAAGAACGCCGCGAAAATGACGGTGGCGATTCCTGTAACCGCCCACCAGTCCCAGACGAAGGATGGTGGGATCATGCCGGCGTACATTCCCCTGAACACTCGCCGAAAAGGGCCGGGCGCCACGGCGTAGAGGTACAAGGGCAAGCACAAAAGTGAAGCCAACAACGCTGCGACGGACGCGATTCGCGGCAGGAAGATGGTCAAGATCAGCGCAAGCAGAAACAACATGCCACCGTCGTCTGCCATCGAAAAGATTCTTCCTGTAAGCCAGCCGCCGATGAACTCAGAATTGCCGAAATCATCCAGGCGAATCCACAAGACGCCCACTCCGGCAAGATAAGCCGTGGCTTGCAACAGCTTTTGCTTGTTGGGCGGAGTCATTGCATCGCTTGCGGCGAACTAGCGGAGTTGGTACTGCTCGTCGGTGACGTGTTCGAGCCATTCGACGACTTTGCCGTCGAGAGATTCTTGAATGGCGATGTGCGTCATTGCTGTTGTTGGCGACGCGCCGTGCCAATGTTTTTCGCCGGGAGCGAACCACACGACGTCGCCGGGATGAATTTGCTCGATGGGGCCACCCCATCGCTGCGCGAAGCCGGAGCCGCTTGTGACGACGAGCGTTTGGCCGAGCGGATGCGTGTGCCACGCAGTGCGCGCGCCTGGTTCGAATGTGACGCTGGCGCCGGCCACCCGCGCTGGTTGCGCTGCTTGAAATAGCGGGTCGATGCGAACCGAGCCGGTGAACCAATCCGCCGGACCCTTGTTTGATGGCTGCGAACCGATGCGCTTAATTTCCATTCGGGCTCCCTTTTTGAGGTTCGTCTGATAGTAGCAGGCGACCGTCGCTCGCGCGTCACTCGACCCAGCTCAAGCTTGAAGGTCCGACACAGGCTCCAGTAACGCTGCGGTAACCAGACGAAACCTCGTGCTTTATGTTGTGTGCCTTTCCCGGCGAAAATAAAGAAAACGCAGCATCGTTGCGAATTCTTCCGCGCGCCAGGTGAGGTCTCTCATGGATTCTACGGCAGCGAGTGCTCCCAATTGGCGTACCACGCCGCGACTGGTGTTGACGGCATCCGCAGCGGCCGTAATTGCCAGTCTGGCGGCGATCGC
>DATAMU010000451.1:0-4787 GCA_036266605.1 Candidatus Acidiferrum sp.
CTTGCACGAGTTGTTCCGGCTGGGCGAAGGGAAGCGGGCGAAGCAGAACGCTGTTCACGACGCTGAAGATTGCGGTGCTGGCGCCGATTCCGAGCGCAAGGGTGGCGACGGCGATCAGGGCGAACAGCGGAGTCTTCAGCAGAGTTCGGCCGCCGTATCGTACGTCTTGAGCGAGGTTCTCGATGGTCGGGAGCGTTCGCATGTTGCGCGTTTCCTCTTTTAAATGACTCGTGTTGCCAAGTTGGCGATGCGCGGCATAACGCGCTTCGGCGTCGTCCATTCCCGCGGAGCGATTTTTGTCGGCGCGTTGTGCAAGGTGGAACGCGAGTTCGTCGTTGAGGTCGCGATCGAGTTGTTTGCGACGGAAAAGCGATTGAACGCGGAGGCGAAATTCGCGAAGCCAATGTGAGGGCACGATGTCGCTCCTTTTACGGATCACTCCTGGCGCAGCGCCAGAGTCGGCTCGATGCTGGCCGCCCGCCACGCTGGGAGGAATGCCGAAAATGCCGTGACAGCCAGAATTCCGGCAGCGACGCTGAGCAGCGTTGCGGGATCGCCCGGGCTGACTTCAAAGAGCAGGCCGCGTAACGCGCGCGTCAGGACGAGCGAGAGTCCGCACCCGGCGAGAATCGCGAGCAGCGTCAGTAATAGTGCTTCACGCAAAACCATGCCGCCGACCTCGAAGCGGCGCGCGCCGAGGGCCATGCGGACACCGATTTCCGACGTGCGTTGCGCGACAGTGCACGAAAGCACACCGTAGATTCCGATCGCCGCCAGCACTAGAGCGACGACGCCGAAACCCGAGAGCAGCGACATCGTGAAGCGGCGCTGCGCCAGCGAATTCGTGAGGAGTTCATCCATCATGGCCGGATTGAAGACGAGCGTGTTTTTGTCGAGTGACCAAATCTGTTCGTTGATGACGGGTGTGAGAGCGCTCTGGGCTAGCGAACTCCGAACCAGGAGCACGCCGGGATAGCCGAATGGAGACTGCGTGTAGAGAAGGTACGCTTGCGGCGTTGTCGGACTGTCGAGGCCGTATTGATGAATGTCGCCGACGATGCCGATGATTTCGGCCCATGGTTTGTCGTCGTTGCGCCCGCCGAGTTGGATGTGTCGGCCGAGCGGATTTTCGTTCGCGAAAATCTGACGCGCTGTTTTTTCGCTGATGACCGCGACTTGCGCGGCCGACTCGGCGTCAGCTTGCGTGAAGACGCGGCCGCGGAGCAGGGGGACGCGCGTCGTCGCGAAATAGTCGGCGCTGACGACGTAGCGATCGACGCTGGGAGCCTGGGTATCAGGCACGTGGCGATCCTGAATGTGAAGGCTAGCTTGATCGAATCCGCCAAAATTTCCGGCAAGCGGTGGGACGCTGGTCAGAGAAACCGACTCGACACCTGGCAGACGGCGCACGCGTTCGAGAATTTCGGTTTGCGCGGCGACGGTGACTTTGACGTCTTCATATTTCTTGCCCGTCAGCGAAAAATTTGTTTCGTACAAATTGTGGGCAGCGATGCCGGGATTGACGCTCCAGGCGCGAATGAAACTTTTCAGAAGCAGCCCCGACGCCACTGTAAGAATAAATGCGAGGCAAATCTGTGACGCCACGAGCACCGCCCGGAATTTGCTTTGGCCGCCGGCGATGCCGCGTGACGCGCGTTGCAACGCCAGGCGGTAATCGATGCGAGATGCTTGCAGAGATGGAGCGAGGCCCATCACGATGCCGGTCGCGGTGCTGACGACCAATGCGAAAAGCAGAACGCCGGTATCGACGTGAATGTCGGCGACGCGCGGAATTTGCGGGGGCGCCCACTGCGCGAGCAGGCGCGTGCCCCAGATTGCCAGAAAGACGCCGGCTATCCCGCCGAGGGAGCTGAGAAGCACGCTCTCGGTAAGAAGTTGGCGAACGATGCGTGCGCGGCCGGCGCCAAGCGCGGAACGAAGCGCGACTTCGCGATTTTTCTGCGCCAGCCGCGCCAGCAGAAGATTCGCGACATTGGTGCAAGCGATCAGGAGGACGACACAGGTCGCGGCGAGCAACAACCACAGCGTGCTTTGAACCTTGCCATACCAGGTGTCGCGTAGCGGCTGGACGATGATGCTTTCGTGCTCCGAATAGTCTTTCGGGAATTCGCGGACGAGTTGCGACGTGATCGCTGCCATTTCGGCGCGCGCTTGCGAGACGGTGACGCCGGCACGGAGGCGTGCGACGGAATCCAGATGGTGGCACGTGCGGCAGGCAAAGTCCTGCGACATGTCGTAGCCGAGCGGCGCCCAAACGTCTGGCGGGCTGCCAGCATCGGTGAAGGAAAGCGGCTGGAAATTTTGCGGGAGGACGCCGACGATCTCGAACGGAACCTGGTCGAGCACGAGCGTCTTGCCGATGACGTTTTCGTCGGCGCCGAATTGGCGAACCCAATAGGGATAACTCAAAACGGCGACGTGCCAACTGGAGGGTCGGTCTTCGTCAGGCGTGAAATTGCGGCCGAGGCGCGGGGCAACGCCGAGCGTGTTGAAGAAATTCTGCGTCACGCGGAGACCGAAGACCATGCGGGGCGTGCCGTTTCCGGTGGCGGCGGGCGTCCATCCGCGATAGATCGCGATTTGCTCGAAGGAGCGTGTGCGCGATCTCCAGTCTTGGAACTGGCCGAAGGAAACTTTCGCCGGATTGCGATTCTCTGCGTCGGCAGGCGCGACCGTGACCAGGCGCTCGGGCTCGCGATAGGGGAGGGAATCGAGCAGGACTGCTTTCACTACACTGAAGATTGCGGCGTTCACGCCGATGCCGAGCGCGAGGGTGGCAATGGCGATGAGTGCGAAGCCGGGGCTCTTCCGCAGCATGCGCGCGCCGTAGCGAAGATCTTGCAACGCGTCTTCGAATGCGGCGAATGTTCTCATGCGTGTCGTGCGTTCCTTGATTTGTGTTGTGTTGCCGAGTTGACGATGTGCGGCGTAACGCGCTTCGTTGGTGTTCATTCCCGCGGCGTGGTTTTTGTCAGTTCGTTGGGCGAGGTGGAATGCGAGTTCGTCGTTGAGATCGCGATCGAGTTGCTCGCGCTGGAAGAGTGCGCGGAGACGAGCGAGAAATTGTTTTGGCATGGCGATCGCTCCTTGTGTCTATTCGTGCCGCAGGGCCAACGTCGGCTCGATGCTGGTGGCGCGGCGTGCGGGAACGACGCACGCGAGGACACCGATCGCTAAAAGCAAAATCGCGACGCCGCAGATCGTCAGCGGGTCGTGCGCCGACGTTTGCCAAAGCTGGCTTGCGAGAAGGCGCGAGAGCGCGAGGCTCGCGACGAGCCCGATGGCGACGCCAACGGCGATGACGCGCAGGCCCATGCCGAGCACGAGTTTCAGCGCGTCTGAGCGTGTCGCACCGAGAGCCATGCGAATGCCGATTTCATGCGTACGGCGCGCGGTGGCATACGCAACGACGCTGTAGACGCCAATCGAAACGAGAGCTAGTCCAACGATCGCGAAGAGCGTCATCAAGATGAAACCGAATTGCGGTCCGGCGTAGGATTGGAGATGAATGTAATTTTCCATCGTGCCGGTGTAGGTGAGGGCGACGCTGCGATCGACAGCCCAGACTTCGCGGCGCACCGAATCCATCACCGACATCGGATCGTTTGCGGTGCGCACGAGAATGCCGCGCTGGCCGGAGCCGGTGAGTGTGTACGGCAGCCAAACTTCGGGCTCGACCGGCTCCTGCAAGCCGTGGTTGCGGACGTCGCTGACCACTCCGACGACTTCGACCCACGGATCGGCAACTCTGTCGGGGAAATTCGTCAAGTCGGACACCCGAATGCGACGGCCGATCGGATTGACGCGATCGAAATAGCGTTGCGCGAAGGTTTCGTTGATAACGGCGACTTTGCGCGCATCGGCGACTTCGGTTTCGTCGAAGAAGCGGCCGTCGCGGAGTTGAATCCGCAACACAGAGAAAAAGCGCTCGCTGCAAAGCTGAAAGAGCGCGGGCCATTTCTCAGGATGAACGGCGCCAGCGACTTCGACGTCGGTGGGGAAGCCTCCGTATGGTGGAAGCGCGCTGCTTTCGGCGGCGTCGATTACGCCGGGAAGAGATTTCAAACGCGTGAGCAGCGGACGATAGAATGATGTGAGTTGTGCTGCAGTTTGATAGCGTTCGCTCGGCAGCGGCAAGCGAGTGACGAGAACGTGATCGGAACTCATGCCGAGGCTGACACCGCGCAACGCGACGAAACTGCGCATCAGCAGGCCCGCGCTGACAAGAAGCGTGAACGAAAGCGCGACTTCACAGACGATGACGGCGTCGCGGAAGCGTCCCTGGCCGATGGTGCCGCTGCCCGTACCTTTACCTGAATCGCGCAGCGGGCGCTCAAGGTCGTTGCGCGCGGCACGCAGAGCGGGAACGAGCCCGAAGATCATCGGCGTGAGCATCGCGACTGCAAGCGCAAATGCAAGGACCGGAAGATTCAACGAGATTTCCGTTTCAGCGGGAATCGTGATCGGCGGAATCAGCGCGACGATCGAGTTGAGTCCGAGTGCGGCGAGGCCGACGCCGATTGCGCCGCCGCAGATCGAAAGAATAAGACTCTCGACGAGGAGTTGACGTATAAGGCGCCAGCGGCTTGCACCGAGAGCTGCGCGCACGGCGAACTCTTTTTCGCGCGTAGTCGCGCGAGCCAGCATGAGATTCGCGAGGTTGGCGCAACTGATCAGCAGAAGCAACGCGACGGCTCCGAGAGTCAGCGTGAGGGTCGTGCGAAAATTGCCGACCACCATATCGGTGGCGGAAACAATTTTCACAA
>DATAMU010000452.1:0-2744 GCA_036266605.1 Candidatus Acidiferrum sp.
GCCGTCGAAAAGCGTTGTGTTGGTTGTGACGCGGAAACCGGCGGCCTTCGCGGCTCTAATGCCTTCGACGGCCTGGTCGTAACCGCCTTCGCGGCAAACGCTGAAATCGTGATGTTCACGCTGGCCATCGACGTGGACGGAAAACGTCAGGTATTTGCTCGGCTTGAAAAGGTGCAGCTTTTCTTTCAGGAACAGCGCGTTGGTGCAGAGATAGATGTATTTCTTGCGCGCGACGAGCCCTTCGACGATTTTGTCGATTTGGGAATGCATCAGCGGTTCGCCGCCGGGGATGGAAACCATCGGCGTGCCGCATTCATCCACGGCCTTGAAGCATTCTTCGGGCGTAAGTTCTTTCTTCAGAATGTGCGCGGGATATTGAATCTTGCCGCAGCCGGCGCACGCCAGATTACAGCGAAAGAGCGGCTCGAGCATCAGCACGAACGGATACCGCTTGCGGCCCGCAAGCTTCTGCTTCAGCAGGTAGGTGGCAACGGTAAAACCTTGTGAAATCGGTACGGGCATTTGCTGCGTAAATCCTTGATTTGAAAGTGCTGATCACACGGAGGCGAATGCTGCACGGCCCCCGGAACAACTATTGTATCTGAGAACTGCGCTTTTCCACTTCCGACTTTTTGTTAGATGCCACCGAAGTGTAAGTCGTGACACTGCATTGTGTTGCGACTGTTCGAGCGTTTCGTTGGCGTTTTCAGCGATGTCGCGATGACTTGCGGCGTAGAATTCAAACCTCTTTTGACGACGGGCGCACGCGTATCGAGATGGCCAGAGCCAACCTGAATTCGCTGTTCGCGGAGTTTGCGAAGTATGCGCGCGATGTGGCGGTGGTGCAGCGGCGCGGGTACCGGCGCGAGAGGTGGACGTATGCGCAACTGATTGATTGCGCGGTGAGTTGCGCGGTCTTGTTGCGAGAACGCGGGGTGCAAACGGGCGATCGCGTGATTTTGTGGGGTCCGAACTCGTTTGAGTGGGTGGCGGCGTTTTGGGGATGCTTGCTGCGCGGAGCGGTGGCGGTGCCGCTCGATGATGGCGCAACGATTGAGTTCGCTTCGCGCGTCGCACGTGAAACAAACGTGAAGTTGGTTTTCGCCGCGAGCGGGAAGCCGGCAATCCAAAGTGGCACCGACAGCGTTGCGACGGTCGCCTTTGAGGAGATCACGCGCGGTGTACCTTTTGTGCCGGGCGCTCGGGTCGCTGATCTCACACGGCTTGCCGGCGAGCCGATCGCGCGGAATCACATTGCGGAGATCTTGTTTACGTCGGGGACGACAGCGGAGCCGCGCGGCGTCGTGCTGACGCATGGAAATTTTCTCGCCAACCTCGAGCCGCTGGAGCGCGGCATCGATCCGTATCGCAAGTACGAGAAGTGGATGCATCCACTCCGATTCGTTTCGCTGGTGCCGCTGAGCCATGTATTCGGGCAAGTGATGGCGCTGTTTGTTCCGCCGCTGCTGGGCGCGACGACGGTGTTCGAGCCTTCGACGAATTCTTCGGAAATCGTTCGCACGATCAAGCGCGAGCGGGCGACGGCGCTGATCGCGGTGCCCCGCATGCTCGATGGGTTGCGCGCCGGAATCCTGCGCGACTTCGATGCTGCCGGGGAGAAAACGTGGCTCCAGCACACTTTTGATGCGGTTCAGGGGCAGAAATTTTTGCGGCGCGCGTGGAGGTTTCGGCGGATTCATCGGCGGTTGGGCTGGAAATTCTGGGCATTTATCTCGGGCGGGGCAGCGCTCACACCCGAGACTGAGGAATTTTTCCGGCGGATCGGGTACGCCGTCGTGCAGGGCTATGGCATGACCGAGACGGCTTCGCTGATCAGCTTGAATCATCCGTTTCGCGCGGCTCAGGGCTCGATCGGAAAAGTATTGCCGGGGCGCGAGTTTCGCCTGGCGGAAGACGGCGAAATTTTGGTGCGCGGCGACAACGTCAGTGCCGGTTACTGGCGCAATGGCGGCGTGCAGGCCAGCAGCGAGGAGGCTTGGCTTCCGACGGGCGACGTCGGCGAATTCGACGCTGAAGGAAATTTAAAATTTCGCGGGCGGAAGAAAAATGTGATCGTCACGCCAGCGGGATTGAATATTTATCCCGCGGATCTCGAGCAGGCGCTGCGTGTGCAACCAGGCGTAAAAGACTGTGTCGTCATTGCGATCGAGCGGGGCGGCAATGCGGAGCCTTGCGCGGTTCTGTTGATGCAAGATGGCAGTGTTGATGCGAGTGTTCCTACGAATCGCACCGACGAAACGGCTGGGCGCGCGATCGATAATGCAAATGCTTCGCTGGCGGAATATCAGCGGATGCGAAGCTGGGTGGCTTGGCCCGATGCGGATTTTCCGCGAACGCCGACCGGGAAACCGCGGCTCGGCGCGATCACTGCGGCGGCGACGCAGATGCTCAGCGGCGATGGAGCGAACGCGACTGCATCTCAATTCGCCACGGGTCGCGCGGGCGAGCTAAACACTCTGCTCCAGAAATTTTCGATGCAGAGTGGCTCGGTTCCGAACGGCTCGGCGCCCTCCGGTTCGGGGCAGCAACTGGAATCGCAGCTCAATCTCACCTCGCTCGATCGCGTCGAATTGATGAGTGCACTCGAAGAGCGTTATCAAGTGGAGTTGAACGAAACGCAATTTGCTGAGGCCAAGACCGTAGCCGACATCGAGAAATTGCTGCAGTCGCCGTCGGCGCGGCGAACGGATTTCGTGTATCCGCTGTGGACTCTGAGCGCGCCG
>DATAMU010000453.1:0-8803 GCA_036266605.1 Candidatus Acidiferrum sp.
GCCGACGAAGCGCTCGCGTACGACGTGATGACGTGGGGGCAATACTCCATTCCGCCTTTCACGCCGCGCATCGATCGCTACAAGTGGCTCGAGCGGCGCCACATGGTCAATATCACCGATCGCTGGAATCGAGATCACACCGCCGATCTGCAATACGCGTTTTTCAACGGTGTGGGATTCGAAAGCTGGGAAAACGTCTGGGGAATCTGGAATGGCATCACGCCGCGTGATGCCGAAGCGACTCGGCGCGTCGGGACGTTGGAGCGCGCTCTCGCGTCGTTTCTCGTGAGCAGCGACTGGGAGCCGTTTGCGGCGACGATGCGATTCGGAGTCTTCGCCAGCCGATGGCCGCTCGGCGATCAGGCCGTGTGGACGATCGTCAATCGCAATGAGTACGACCTCACCGGCGCGCAGATGGAATTGCCGGCGGCGGATGGCGTGCGTTACTTCGATCTGTATCACGGCGTTGAGCTTCAGCCGACGCGTGTTGGCAACAACGTTCGGCTCAGCTTCACGATGGGCGCGAAAGACTACGGCGCGATCCTCGCGACGAAGGCCGCGCCGGATGCGAAGATCACGGCGTTGATGGTACGAATGAAATCGATGACGGTGAAGCCGCTCAGCGATTTTTCGAATGAGTGGAAGGCCTTGCCGCAACAGATCGTCGAAATCGCGGCGACGAAGCCATCCGCCAGCGCGCCGCCGGAGATGATCAAGATTCCTGCCGGCACATTCAATTTCCGCGTGCACGGAATCGAGATGGAAGGAAGCAACGACAGCGGCGTCGATACGCAAATGCCGTGGGAAGATTCGCCGCGCCGCTATCACGAGCACGTGCTTGAGATGAAATCGTTCTGGATCGACAAATATCTGGTTACAAACGCCGAGTTCAAGAAATTCATCGACGCGGCGCACTATCACCCGAAAGATGACCTGAATTTCCTGCGCGACTGGCACGACGGAGCATTTCCCGAAGACGCCGCCGACAAACCAGTGACGTACGTTTCGCTCGAAGACGCGCGCGCGTATGCCGCGTGGGCTGGAAAGCGGCTCCCGCACGAATGGGAGTGGCAGTACGCAGCGCAAGGCGCTGATGGGCGCACATATCCGTGGGGCAATGAGTGGAACGCCGCGAATGTGCCGACGCCCGACAAGGGACGCACGATGCGCGGGCCCGATAGCGTGAGCGCTCATCCCGCGGGAGCCAGCCCGTTTGGCGTGATGGATCTCGTCGGCAACGTCTGGCAGTGGACCGACGAATACACCGACGAGCACACGCGCGGCGGCATTCTCCGCGGCGGAAGCTATTACCAGCCGCAAGGATCGAAGTGGTATTTCCCGCAAGCGTACGAGCTCGACGAGCACGGCAAACTGCTCTTGATGGCGCCGAGCAAAGATCGCGCGGCGACGCTTGGCTTCCGCTGCGTGAAAGACGCGGAATAGCGTTCAGTCGCTCAAGAGAACACAGGCACGGCGTGCCGTGCCTCCGCCTTTCGATAAATTGTCAGGCGCGTGCTTTTCGGGCATGATGGCACCGCTTTTTTCGACTCGCGGCGTTGCCTCTTCATGCGAGCCGTTGCCTTCTACGGGCAGGAAGCGGGGCGAATGTACCAACCTGAAGCGTACGCGGTAGCGTTGGTCTTCATGATCGGCAGCATGCTCTGTTGGGGCTCGTGGGCCAACACGATGAAGCTCACGCCCGGTTATCCCTTCCAGCTTTTTTATTGGGACTACATCATCGGCATCATCGTAGCGAGCCTCTTCTGGGGACACACGCTTGGCAGCATGGGCGGCGGCCCATCGTCGTTCATGAACAACATTCATAGCGCCGACACGCGGCACGTTCTGTTCGCGATTGCGGGCGGCGCCGTTTTCAACGTCGCGAACTTGCTGCTCGTCGCGGCGATTGAAATCGCCGGTCTCGCCGTCGCTTTTCCCATCGGCATCGGCCTCGCCCTCGTTGTCGGCGCGCTGCTGAACTACGCGATCGCGCCGCAAGGCAATCCGCTGCTGCTCTTCGGCGGTGTCCTGCTGGTCGTGCTCGCCATCATCGTGGACGCGATGGCATATCGCCGCCGCGAAACGACGCAGCAGAAACTGAGCGCGCGCGGAATTCAGATCAGTCTCGCGTGCGGCGTGTTGATGGGGATTTTCTATCCTCTCGTTGCCAAAGCGATTAGTGGAGAAGGCTCGCTCGGCCCTTACTCAGTCGCTCTGTTCTTCGCCATCGGCACCGCGCTCTGCGCCATCCCGGTAAATTATTTTCTGATGCGGCATCCGCTCACCGGCACACCGCCGGTCAGCATGACCGGCTACAGCAAAGTCCGCGGCTCGTTCCATCTGTGGGGAATCCTGGGCGGCTTCATCTGGTGCACTGGCGCGGTGCTCAACTTCGTGGCCTCCCATGCTGCAATCATCGGTCCGGCGATTTCGTACACCATCGGACAAGGTGCGACGATGGTGAGCGCGGTATGGGGCGTTTTCGTCTGGCGCGAATTCGCGTCTGCTCCTGCTCCCGCACGGCGCCTGATTCCGTTGATGTTTGCGTTTTTCATTGCGGGACTGGTAGCGGTCGCGCTCGCTCCCGTTTTCCACTAGCTGCCAGCTTTGAACGAACCTGGAAGAAAAATGTCGAAGAGACTCCTCGTCGTAGGAAGCATCAATCTCGATCTCGTCGCGTCGTCCCAGCGCATCCCGCTGCCCGGCGAAACCGTCTCTGGCAAAACGTTCAACACATTCCCGGGCGGCAAAGGAGCGAACCAGGCTGTCGCGGCCGGAAAGCTCGGCGCGCCGGTCAGCATGATCGGTCGCATCGGCAACGATGCGTTCGGCACACAACTGCGCGCCAGCCTCGAAGCCGCCGGAGTGGACACGAAAGCGGTCGAAGTTGTCGCGACATCATCAGGCATCGCACTCATCACAACCGCCGAAGATGGACAGAACGCGATCGTCGTCGTTCCCGGCGCAAACGGTGAACTCTCCCCGCGCGAACTGGAAAAACATCTCCCGCTGATTCGCGAAGCTGGAATTATTTTGACGCAGCTCGAAATTCCGCTCGAGACGATCGAACTACTCGCGACGATCGCGCGCCGCGAAAATATTCCGCTGATGCTCGATCCGGCTCCCGCCCGCGCGTTGCCCTCTTCGCTGCTCGCGAGCGTCGATTGGCTGACACCCAACGAAACCGAAACGCTGACGCTGCTTCAACGCAATTCAACCGATCTGCGAAACGAAGACGTCGAAGCCGCGGCGCAACAACTCCTAAATCAAGGCTGCCGCAACGTGCTGCTCAAACTCGGCGAGCGTGGCTGTTACGTCGCGCTCGCCACCGGCGAACGGACACTCGTCCCGTCGTATCGTGTAAAAGCCGTCGATACCACGGCCGCTGGTGACGCCTTCAACGGAGCCTTCGCCGCCTCGCTCCTGCGCGGCAGCGACCCCATCTCCAGCGTGAAATACGCTGCCGCCGTCGCCGCCATCTCTGTAACCCGCCACGGCGCCCAACCATCGATGCCGACCCCAGCCGAAGTCGAAGCCTTCCTCCGCGAGGCTAACCCGGCCTGACGTAATCATGGTCTCCCCCTTGGCGCGGGTGAGTCTTGCCGTCCTCGTCTCCAGGCACTAAATCCCGATTCCCGGCGTCCAATGAACCGAAGTAACCGAAACGACGCCACTCCCGGCGAAAACAGCCAGTTAAGGCATCCAATACCACTCATGACGAATCCTTTCCTTTCGACAGGTTTCTTCCTAAAATAGTGGTAGCGAATGCGGGTCCAAGGAGCTGTCAGCAGTGGCATTGCCGGCGTCTAACCCGGAGAGTGTTGGGCGCGCGGCCTCCAAGTTCCGATAAAACAAGAGGTTGCGAGTTCGTTGCGGCGGAGGCGAAACATTTGCCCCTACGCGCCCGTATCTAAAGGTATCGATGGACGGTTGTGACTGAAGCCCGCGCGAGGTCGCTCGCAGCGGCACCCAAGAGGCAAAAATGAAGACGTGGCAGAAGGTCGGAATCGGGGTCGGTGCGGTTGTGGTCCTCGGTGCGATTGTTGGGATCAGCGTGAACCAGGCCAACAAGGGCGTGGTCACAGTGCAGACGGCCAAGGTCGCCCCGCAGGACAGCCTGATCTCGATCGTGACCGCCTCGGGCGAGGTCAAGCCCACCACCTACACCAACGTCACGGCGCAGGGCTTCGGCCGGATCACCTCGATCGTCGTCCAGGAAGGCGACCACATCAAGAAGGGGCAGGTGCTCCTTACCCAGGAAAATATTCAGGCGAACGCCGACGTGCAGGCGCAAGCGGCCGCGATCAACTCGGCCGAATCCGGCGTGCAGGCCGGCGAAGCGACATACAAGTCCGCGCAGTCGGACTTGGTGCAGGCACAGGCGAACTTGGAACACGCCAAGCTCGAGTATGAGCGCGGGCAGAACCTTTACAAAGATGGATTGATTCCGAAGCAGGACTACGATCAGCGCAAGACGACGTTCGACGCGCAGTTTGCGGCAGTCGATTCGGCCAAGGCACACGTGGCCACTTCGAAAGCGTCGTTGGACCAGATGCGCGCCCAGGTGAGCCAGAGTAAGGCGGTATTGGTCCACACCGAAGACGTGCTGCACAAAACGACTTACACTTCGCCGATTGACGGCATCGTCAGCTACTTGCCGGAGCGCGTCGGTGACTACGTTGTGCCGGGTATCCAGAACTCGAATGGCAGCTTTCTGATGACGCTGTCGGATATGTCGGTGGTGACCGCGGAAGTGAAGGTCGATGAGACCGACATCGTGAACGTGCGTAACGGGCAGGAAGCCGACGTTACGATTGACGCGATTCCGGGAAAGATTTTTAAAGGCAAAGTGACCCAAATCGGTTCGCAAGCCGTGCTGCGCACTTCGGGCTTGGCGACGACGCAATCGACGACCAGCAACCAGGAAGCGAAAGACTTTAAGGTCGTCGTGACCCTGAGCGATCCGCCGCAGAATCTACGGCCGGGACTTTCGACGACGGCGAAGATCAAGACAGCTTCGCGGCAGAATGTGCTGGCCATTCCGATTCAGGCGCTGGCCGTACGCACCCGCAAAGATTTGGAAGACGCTGCGAAAGACAATAAAAAGGGCACCGGCTCGGGCGTGACGCTCGCGGCGCCACCGCCCGCGGCGCCGGGCGATCCCAAGAAGGACGAGATTCAAGGCGTGTTCGTGGTCAATGGGAAGAAGGCGTTTTTCCGCCCGGTCGAGACGGGTATCTCCGGCGTGACCGACATCGAGATCACTAAAGGACTTCAGAAGGGCGACGAAATCGTGGTTGGCAGCTATAAAGCGCTGCGCACTCTCAAGCCTGAGTCGAGCGTGAAGGTGGATAACTCCGCGCCGAAGAAGACCGAAAGCGATGATCAATCGAGTTAAGAGCTGAGTTAGGCTAGCGGCTTCGCATGGCCGCGTCGCATACTGCGAGCGGCACCGCGCAGGACAACCGCTTCGACTTCGACGGAGACAGAATGCCCCTCGAGACAACATCAACGGAATCGTATCGCGAAGATCTCGTCAGCTCCGGAATTGTCATCAAGACGGAGGAACTCGCGAAGGTTTACGAAATGGGTTCGGAGCAGGTGCGCGCTCTCAACGGCGTCGATCTGACGATTCGTAAAGGCGAATACGTCGCGATCATGGGACCGTCGGGCTCGGGCAAATCGACCCTGATGAATTTGATTGGCTGCCTGGATACGCCCAGTTCGGGCAAATATTGGCTAGCGGGACGCCAGGTCAGTGAGCTCGACGACGACGATCTGGCATTTATTCGCAACAAGGAAATCGGGTTCGTATTTCAGACGTTTAATTTGTTGCCGCGTGCGACGGCGCTGCACAATGTCGAGCTGCCGCTGATTTACAACGGCACGCCGGCAGAAGAGCGTTTGGTGAAGGCGAAACAGGCGCTGGATCGCGTCGATCTCGGCGCCCGTATGAATCACAAGCCTAATGAGCTGTCGGGCGGTCAGCGTCAGCGTGTGGCGATTGCGCGTGCCCTGGTGAATTCGCCGTCGATCGTGTTGGCCGACGAACCGACGGGGAACCTCGACTCGAAGACCGGCGACGAAATCATGGCGCTGTTTGAAAATTTGCATGCACAGGGAAACACGATCATTGTTGTGACGCACGAGAACGACATCGCGCAGCACGCACATCGCGTGATCTTCATTCGCGATGGAAAAATCGCTTCGGATCAGGCTACGGCGAAGTCGCTGAAAGCCTGACCCCGCTGCGCGCCCGCGCGCATAGATTCGCTACCGGACAAATCGGCTCTTTACCTCATAACTCAAGCAGACAAACTGCGTCCAACCCGCGGCGCGGCCGGCATTCCTGATCTGCGCTCGCTTTGCAGTGTGAAAGGCGCACTCGAATGCCTACAACTACTCGTTCTTCGAGCGATCAGACGCTGGAAGCTCTCGACGCGGCTGTGCCACGCGCTCGCCGCTATGTCGAGACGGTCGCTGATCGCGCAGTCTCGCCGTCCGCCAGTGCCGTCGCTGATCTTGACAAATTTCATGAGCCGTTTCCCGAGCACGGCACCGATGCGGCAGAGGTCGTCGCGAAGCTTGATGAACTCGGCTCGCCCGCAACGATCGCAAGCACGGGTCAGCGATATTTTGGGTTCGTTATCGGCGGCTCGACACCAGCGGCAATGGCGGCAAGCTGGATGGTGAGCGCGTGGGATCAAAACGCCTGCATGCGCGCAATGTCGCCCGTTGCGTCGGAACTCGAAGAAATCGTCCTCGGCTGGGTTTGCGAAGCGCTGCATCTTCCCGTCGGCTGCGCAGGCGGTCTCATGACTTCCGCCACCATGGCAAATTTCACTGGCCTCATCGCGGCGCGATATGCGCTGCTCGCGAAAGCAGGCTGGAACGTCAACGATGACGGCATGTTTGGCGCTCCGCCAATCGACGTCGTTGTGGGTGAAGAGATCCATTCGCTCTCGTCAAAAGCGCTCGCTCTGACCGGATTCGGAAAGAAGCGAGTCAAAGTCGTCGAGACCGATGCGCAGGGGCGGATGCGCTCCGATAAATTTCCAAAGGTCAACGATCGCACGATTGTTGTGCTGCAAGCGGGCAACGTGAACACCGGCTCGTTCGATCCCGCGCACGAAATCTGTCCTCGCGCGAAAGCCGACGGCGCATGGGTGCACGTCGATGGCGCGTTCGGACTGTGGGCCGCGGCATCACCGAAATATCGGCATCTGACGCGTGGTTTTGAGCTGGCCGATTCATGGGGGACCGATGCGCACAAATGGCCAAACGCCGGCTATGACAGCGGCATTGCCATCGTCCGCGATGGGGATGCCTTGCGAAATGCGATGACTGCGACGGCGGCGTATCTCGATGCCAGTGCGCGGCGAGAGCCGATGTATCACTCGCCCGATTCATCGCGCCGAGCACGCGGAGTGGAGCTATGGGCGACGTTGAAATCGTTGGGCAAATCGGGACTCGCGGATTTGATCGAGCGAACATGCGCCCATGCGCAGAAATTTGCCAACGGCCTGCGCGACGCGGGCTTTGAAATTCTCAACGACGTCGTGATCAATCAGGTCCTGGTTTCGTTCGGCACGCCGGAACAGACTCGCGAGGTGATTCGCCGCGTGCAGGAAGATGGGACGTGCTGGTGCGGTGGCACAGTGTGGCAGGGCAAGACCGCGATGCGGATTAGCGTGTCGTCGTGGGCCACCACGGATGCCGACGTAGAAAAAAGCCTGGCGGCGATCATTCGGATCGCGCGCCAGGTTTCGTCGGGAAGGTGAAGCCTGTCGGAGTTGCCGGATTGATTTAGCGGCCGGTTGCTACGCTAGGCGCGTGGAATGCGGCTCGAGTTGCCGGCGAGCTCAGGTATGTGCGAGAAATGCGATCGTGCCACGTGAGATGATCCTCGTCCCACCACGACCACGCGAATCCCGCGAAGACTGCCGTCGCCGACAAGACGTACCCCATGCTGCGAAGCAAATATTGCCGTTGAGTCGGAGGCGCGCCCGAGAAGCTCGCCACCTGCAATCCACGGAACATCATGCCCGGCGTCGTGCCGCCGAAAATCGTGAACAGCGCGAAGTATTGCAGGTAGACGACGGCAAAAGTCGCGACGTAGACGAGCGTGTTGAGCTTGGTCGCGGAGAATTGTCCGCCCAGCGAACTAAAAAGCGCCATGAATCCGCCGTAGGCGAAGAGCAGGCAAACGGCATCGATGGCAGCCGCGATGCGCCGATCGTCGAGCGCGGCGACGGGGTAGAGTCCGTAGTGCTTGACGTTGTTTGCACCTTCGGCTTCGCTCTCTTCGTGCCGTTCGTCCGGCGAAATCGAGACGTCGATCTCCATGCGGCCATCGCTGTTGGTGCTAGGCGGCACGATGTACCGCCCGATCGCGATCGTGAAGGAAAACTCCTCATCGTTTACCGTCGACGCACCGTCGGGCGTTGCCAGCGGCGGCGGTTCCTGAACCTGTGTGGCAACCGCCGTCGCGACAGCGACGCTACGTTGAGGTTCGTGCGGACGAGTTGCCGCAGGCTCCGCAAACGGAAGGCTAGTCTGCGCCGCTTCGCGCATTGAGAGTTCTTGCGCCTCGACCTCGCGCACTCGCGCCTGACGCGGCGGGAGTGGCGGGAGTCCGCGCCGCGCGCGATAGGCTTGGACTCGTTCGCCAAGTTCTCCGCGCCAAGCGCCGATCGCCGGCGCGTCGTCGGCGTTCGTCGTCGAGACACAGTTCGACTTACGCTCGACCGAGATGCTTATCTCTGGAGCTCGCCTCGACGCGTCGTCGTCGCGCACGATGCGC
>DATAMU010000454.1:0-4391 GCA_036266605.1 Candidatus Acidiferrum sp.
ATTTATGCACCCGGCGTTTATACGGGTTACGAAGCGAAGGCGATCCCGGCCGTTCGTGAGGCTATGGAGCAGAAACAGTGGCACGTCGCCGAGCAAGCGATCGCCAGCGCGGCAACAGCGATTCAAAACGAAGCGGCACAGGTAACCGCGGCGGCTTCGAAGCTCCAGAAGACCGCAGCAGGGAAGTAAAGTCGCGGAAGCAGACAGACGATCGCTAAGACCCCTGCGTAGCCGTTCGAATCATTGGTGTGGAATTTACTTAGGCGGGATTCACAGGCCCGGCAGTTCGCCGGGCCTTTATACATCACATACTGTATCACACAAGGTACCGCCTGTCAAGACCGATTTTGGTGCGATCTTGTAGCGCCGGCGTCCCGCCGGCTCTTTCCAAGCGTCCCCGCGAACACGCGTAGCTAGCATCCAGCAGTCGTCCCCCAGCGATTGTTGTCCAATACGAAAAACTTCGCTCAATACTTGCCCGTCGCTCAAGCCACGCACTATCATTAAATCTCCAGAGTTTCGCCGCAACTTCGCAAGCCCTCGCGAAACGGCGCTGAAAAAAAATGCATTCGCAGGTGGCACGCCGCCCGCGCACCGCATCAAACGATTACGTAACTGACGCGCATCGCCCTGCGTCTCAAAATTAGAAAACGTCGAGGTCGCTGTCCAAGATTGTCCGCGTGAACACTCCTGCTTCACGCACCCGAAGGAGCATCTGCAACATGGTTGTCGGTCGCATGTCCGCCCCCGAGAAGCGTAGCTCAGAATCCAGAACGAAATCCGTGCGCGCGAATGGATGGCGAGGCTGCGTGACACGGCTCGCAACCGCGGCAACGCTGCTTCTCACAATTGTTGTCTCCGCTCGCGCCGACAATAATAATTTCGATCTCCTTGGCCCGCGCATCGAGATGAAGGTGTCGCGCAACGGCAAGTCGCTGCCGATTTCACAAGTCGCGAATCTGCAACCCGGCGACCGGCTGTGGCTGCATCCCGATTTTCCTGACGATCAATCGGCCCGTTATTTGCTAATCGTCGCGTTTTTGCGCGGGGCGACAAATCCTCCTCCCGAAAACTGGTTTACGAAAGCCGAAACGTGGACGAAGGCAGTAAAGGAAGAGGGAATCGTCGTCACTGTTCCCGCTGATGCACAGCAGGCGATTCTTTTCCTCGCGCCTGAAACAGGCGGAGATTTCGGAACTCTTCGCAACGCGGTTCGCAGCCGGCCCGGCGTTTTCGTTCGCGCTGGGCAAGACCTAAATCAGGCGAGCCTCGATCGAACACGCCTGGAAAAATATCTCGCCGACGTGCGAGCGATCAACGACGCCGATCCGAAAGCTCTGAAAGAGCACTCGATGTTGCTCGCGCGCACCCTCGGAATTCGCGTCGATGAAGCTTGTTTCGCCAAGCCGCTCGAAGAACAGAGCGCCTGCCTGACGAAAAATACCGACAACCTCGTTCTCGACGACGGCCACAGTCAATCCATGGTGACTGCGCTTGCTTCGGGGCCGAGTTCGGATCTTGTCGGCGCTGTCAGCGCCACGTCGCTTGCAGGCGGCGGATTCTATAGCGCATATGTTGGCGCGGTCGTCGACCTCGCGCGCGTGCTCGGCAGCCTCCACACCGCACAGTACGTTTACATTCCATCGCTTGCTCTGCCGAAAAAAGAGCAGATGAATCTGAAGCTCAACAATCCACCGTCGTTTCGCAAACCGATGTCGGTGATCGTCGTGGGCTTACCGTCGGTCGAAGCCGCGCAGCTTCCTCCGCTCCGCGCCGTCAATGCCGATTCCGTTTTCTGCTTACAGAAGTCCTCGCTCGTGTTGCCGGTGGAGGGCGCTCCGCTTATCTTTTCTTCCGACATTGGTCACGACTTAGCTTTGTATGTGCCCGGGAAAGACGGCAAAGACATCAAGCTGCCCGCAAAGGCCGATCCTTCCAGCGGCGGGCTTCTCATCGATACCCATATCGCCGAAGGGTTGAGCCTCGATGGGCAGGTGACCGGAACGATTCGCGGCGCGTGGGGATTTGAAAAGTACGAAGGTCCGAATTTCCGTTTGCGCACATCGCGTTCTGCGCCGTGGACGCTTGCTGCGACCGATCAAAGCGCGCTCATTGTCGGACGTGAAGATACGCTGCATCTACAGTCGGATTCTGCTGTCTGCGTTGACGACATCAAGATTCGTGATGTGCAGGGCAAAGAAATCAAGACGACGTGGAAACTGACCAAGCCAGACGAGATCGAGGTCAAGGTTGCGTTGAAGGATCAGTCAGCGGGCGCGATGCGAGCGCAATTTCGTCAATACGGCCTGGCGAAAGCCGACGATGTTTCGCTCCAGGCTTATTCCGAAGCCGCGCATCTCGATGGATTTACGATCAATGCCGGCGACAAGCAGGGCGTGCTAAAAGGAACGCGTCTCGATGAAGTCGATCATTTCGAACTCAACGGCGTGCATTTCGTTCCCGCGAAACTCACGCGTTCCAACGAAAAAGATGAATTGCATCTCGCGTCCCAGGCCAACACCGATGGTCTAAAACCCGATCAAACCGTCGTGGCCAAAGTCGCGTTGAAAGATGGGCGCGTTCTCGATCTTCCGACGAAAGTTGAGCCTGCGCGGCCCAAGCTCACGCTCGTGAGCAAAAACATCCAGCCCGGCGATACGCCGACCGCGATCACCCTCGGCAGCCAGAACGAGCTCTCCCTTGACGGTCAGATTTCATTCTTGCTGAAGAGCGAAGTCCCATCGCGATTTCCGCGCTCAGAACGCATCGAAGTCGCCACCGCTGACGAGTCTTTTGCAACAATCCTCAGCATCTCCGACGGCACGCTCGTCATGCGCGACGCGCAAACACTGTACGCCACGATCAATCCTAAAAAAGTTTTCGGTCCGTCAGCGTTCGGCCCGCTCCAGTTCCGCCCAATTCAAGATGACGGCACAAAAGGCGATTGGCAGCCGCTCGCAACGCTCGTTCGCGTTCCCGTGCTGAAAGAAATTCATTGCCCCGACAGTGCCGATCAGCCGTGCCGCCTTAGCGGCAACAATTTGTTCCTTATCGATTCCGTCGCGTCCGATCAGCAATTCGCGCACAACGCGCCCGTACCGACCGACTTCATCGACTCAACGCTAAATGTTCCGCATCCCGGCGATGGCGGCCTCTTCATCAAGCTGCGCGACGATCCTTCATCGGTGAACACCGTCACGCTCACTGTCGTGAAGGATCCAAAAGTGATCGGCCCAGAACCGGCCGCTGATCCTTCGCAGGCGGCTTCGCAAAGCGAACCGCCGGCCGAACCTCCGAAGGATCCACAAAAGCAGCAGTAAGCGAAACTCCACAGCGGCTTTCGGTTAGAATCGCGACATGCCGCCATCCACAGTCGCCGCCGAGCGGATTGCGTCCATCAATCCGGCCACGGGTGAGACCGTCGCGTGGGTCGATGCGACTCCACCCGATCAAGTCGCGTCGGTCGTAGCGCGTGCGCGCGCAGCTCAGAAAAATTGGTCGCAGCGCGCAATCGCCGATCGCTGCCGCCTCGTGAATATCCTTCGCGAAAAAATGTTCACGTCCCGCAACGAATTGTCCGATGCCGTCGTCCACGAATCCGGCAAGCCCCGCGCCGAAGCCCTCTTCTCCGACATTTTCGTTTCGCTCGACACTGCGGCCTATCTCGCTGCCAACGCTCAAAAAATGCTCGCCACCGAGCGCATCCCGCATCACAACATCGCCGCCAAAGCGAAAAGCGGAGAACTTCGCTACGAACCCCTCGGCGTCATCGGCATCATCAGCTCGTGGAATTACCCCCTCGCGATTCCGCTCGGACAAATCCTCCCCGCAGTCGTCGCTGGCAACGCCGTCGTCTGCAAGACAAGCGACTTCACTCCGCAATGCGGCGCTCTCATCGACAAACTATTCGTCGACGCCGGATTCCCGAAAGATCTTGTCACGGTCATCCAAGGCGGCGGCGAAGTCGGCCGCGCGTTGATCGACGCCGCATCCGACAAAATCTGCTTCACCGGCAGCGTCGAAACCGGCCGCCGCGTGGCCGAAGCGTGCGCCGCCCGACTCATCCCCACCGTCCTCGAACTCGGCGGCAAAGACGCGATGATCGTCCTCGCCGACGCCAATCTCGAAATCGCCGCCAGCGGCGCGGTCTGGGGCAGCTTCACAAACTGCGGCCAGGTCTGCCTCTCGGTCGAACGCATCTTCGTCGAGCAATCTGTCGCAGAAAAATTCGCCGCGCTCTGCGTCGAAAAAACAAAAAAGCTTCGCCTCGGCAACGGCGCCGATCCCGCCACCGACGTCGGCCCTCTAATCCGCCCGCAACATGTCCAACGCATGACCGCGCTCATCCAAGACGCCATCGGACACGGCGCAAAAATCCTCTGTGGCGGTAA
>DATAMU010000455.1:0-3162 GCA_036266605.1 Candidatus Acidiferrum sp.
GGAATGGGTGTCGTCTACAAAGCCGAAGACACTCGCCTCGGCCGTTTCGTCGCCCTCAAATTTCTTCCCGACGATCTTGCACGAGATCCCCAATCGCTTGAACGATTCAAGCGCGAAGCACGCGCCGCCTCCGCGCTCAATCATCCAAACATTTGCACCATCCACGACATCGGCGAGGACGATGGCCGCGCCTTCATCGCCATGGAATTTCTCGACGGCGCCACTCTCAAGCACCTCATCACCACGAACCCGCTCGAACTCGACCGCCTCCTCGAAATCGGCATCGACACTGCCGATGCACTCGACGCCGCTCACAACGCCGGCGTCGTCCATCGCGACATAAAACCCGCCAACATCTTCGTCACTAAACGCGGCAGCGCAAAAATTCTCGATTTCGGCCTCGCCAAAATGTCGGGCGGTAGCGTAAGCCCCGACACCGTTGCCGACCCAACGGAAACGCAAGGCCCGCAGGAAAGACATCTCACCAGCCCCGGCAGCACACTCGGCACCGTCGCCTATATGTCCCCGGAACAAGTCCGCGGCAAGGATCTCGACGCTCGAAGTGATCTTTTTTCATTCGGCGTCGTCCTCTACGAAATGGCCACCGGCACGCTTCCCTTTCGCGGAGACACCAGCGGCGTCATTTTCGAATCCATATTGCACCGCGCTCCCGTGTCGCCCGTCCGCCTCAATCCAGATCTTCCCGCGCGCCTCGAAGACATCATCAATCGCGCCCTAGAAAAAGATCGAGACCTCCGCTACCAACACGCCTCCGACGTGCGCTCCGAACTGAAACGCCTCAAGCGCGACACCGACTCCGGCCGCTCCTCAGTCCTTCCGGCCCTCGAGCCAGACGATTCCCCCGTTCCCCCATCGAAAATTTCCAGCGACCCGCACAAGACACCTTCACGCGCAGTCGCGGCCGCACCGCCAAGTTCCTCCTCCGGGCGCCAGTCCATCTCCGACGCGCCAACATCCTCAGCATCATCCGAAAAATCCAGCCGCTTGCCCATGATCGCCGGCGCCGCGCTGGTCGCTCTCCTCGCGGTCGGCGGCCTCCTCTACTACCGCTCCTCCCACTCCTCCAAACTCACTGAAACAGACACGATCGTCATCGACGATTTCACCAACACTACCGGCGACGCTGTTTTCGACGACACCCTCAAGCAAGCTCTCGCCATCCAGCTCGAACAATCTCCGTTCCTCCGTATCGTCGCCGAAGAGCGTGTCCAACAGACTCTCCGCCTCATGAGCCTGCCCTCCGACACACACCTCACTCCTAAAGTCGCGCGAGAAATCTGCCAGCGCACCCAAAGCGCCGCCGTCCTCGAAGGCTCCATCGCCAGCCTCGACAACGAATACATCGTCGGCCTCAAAGCTGTGAATTGCGCGAACGGCGACGTCCTCACCCAGAAGCAAGTTCGCGCTGAAGGAAAGACGAAAGTCCTCCAAGCCCTCGACGACGCCGCCATCGACTTGCGTCAAAAACTCGGCGAGTCGCTCACCACCGTCCAGAAATTCGACACTCCCGTCGCCAACGCCACAACCTCTTCCCTGGAAGCCCTGAAGTCGTTCAGCACCGCCAGAAAGATCATGCTCGGCAACGCAAATTACGCGGACGCAGTCGCTCCGCTCAAGAAAGCTATCGAACTCGATCCAAATTTCGCGATGGCCCACGCTTCCCTCGGCACTTGCTATTACGATCTAGGCGAGATCGCCGCGGCCTCTGACGAAATTCGCAAAGCCTTCGATCTCCGCGATCGCGTCAGCGATGTCGAGCGTTTCTACATCGAATCGCATTACTACCAATACGCAACCGGCGACATGGAAAGGTCCGCGCAGACCTACAATGCTTGGGCTCAGGCCTACCCGCGCGATTTCATCCCGCTCAACAACCTCTCGGTCATCAACTTACAGCTCGGTGACCTCAATCAGGCCCTTTCCAACACACGCGCCTGCCTCAAAGTCGAACCCGGCAATGCCGCAATGTGGTCTGGTCTCGCCGGCCTCTTCCTCTCCATGAACCGCATCGAAGAGGCCAAGTCCACCGCGGCCGACGCCATGGCGAAAAACCTCGATTCTCCCGGCTTGCGAAACGTCATCTATCAGATCGCTTTTGTCGAAAACGATTCCTCCGGCATGGCCAAGCAACTCGACTGGAGCCGTGGCAAGCCCGGAACCGAAGACACTTTCCTGGGTTCAGAAGCAGGAACCCAAGCCTATTTCGGCCGCATGACCAAAAGCCGCGAACTCGCCCGTCGCGCCGCAGACTCCGCCATCGCCGCCGGACAGAAGGAAACCGCGGCCAATTATCTAGGTCTTGCAGCAATGCGCGATGCCCTCGTTGGCGACCCAGCCAAGATGCGCGAAGGCGCGGCCGCAACGCTCGCCTTATCGAAGGGACGCGACGTCGCTCCTCTTGCTGCACTCGCTTACGCCTTTGCGAACGATTTGGCTCGCGCGCAATTTTTGGCCGACGATCTCTCCAAGCACTTCCCACAAGACACTCTGGTGCAAGCTATCTACCTTCCCATGATTCATGCGCAGATCTCCCTCGATCACGGCGATCCGCAGAAAGCAGTGGACTTGCTTGCCCCCTACGAAAAATATGACCTTGCGGTCTCGATTCCTTTGGTTCAGATGTACATCCGCGCCCAGTCACTCCTCGCACAGAAAAAAGGCGCCCTCGCCGCCGCCGCATTCAAAAAGTTGCTCGACAATCGAAATGTGAATCCCAACGAGATCATCCCCGCACTCGCCCAACTCGGCCTCGCCCGCGCCTACGGCGTCTCGGGCGACACCGCCAGAGCCCGCACCGCCTACCAAGATTTCCTCGCCACTTGGAAAGACGCCGACCCTGATCTCCCCATCCTCAAACAAGCCAAATCCGAATACGCCAAGCTCCAGTAGCGCGGCCACTCCGATTCGTAACTCACTCGTTCTCGTTAACCAACACCTTAGACTTTCGTTTGACTCAAAAGACTACCCACCCATAGAATCCCCGCAATGCTCGATTCCCCCACCCTGGTCGGACAATTGGTCTCTCACTACCGCGTCCTTGAAAAGCTTGGCGGCGGTGGGATGGGCGTCGTCTACAAAGCCGAAGACACCAAGCTGGGCCGCTTCGTCGCTCTCAAATTTCTTCCCGATGATGTCGCAAGC
>DATAMU010000456.1:0-12922 GCA_036266605.1 Candidatus Acidiferrum sp.
TCGATCAGCATTTTCGGCCCGCGAATAAACGCGATCTTCCGATGCCCCAGCTGATAAAGATGCTCGAGCGCCATCCGCGCGCCGACTTCGTTATCGACCATCACCGAACTGATGACATTGCCCGGCAATTCCCACCCGATCGTTGCCGCCGGAATATTTCGCTTCGCCAAATCGCCGAGCAGCTGAATATCGACGAACAGCCAGTTCGCCACGACGATCAGCGCCTCGACATGCCGTTCCATCAACATCTCGAGATAGCGTTCAAATCGATTCCGCTGGTTGTGTGCGTCGGCAAAAATCGGCACGTAGGACTGTTGATAAAGCGAATTTTCGATCCCGCGCATCACCATGGTGCAGAACGGATCGGTGATGTCGAAAAACATCACGCCGACGCTGTGCGTCCGCTTGCTCCGCAGAAACCGCGCCATCGCATTCGGGCGATAGCCGAGTTTCCGCGCCACTTCTTCAATTCTTTTTTTTGTTGCGGGAGCAATGTAGCGCGCGAGCGGCGCATTGTTGAGGACAATCGAAACCGTAGCGGGCGAGAAACCGCTCTGCGTGGCAACGTCACGCATCGTCACTGCCGTATTTTTCCCGCCGGCGCGCTTCACGTTCTGCCGATCCTCGGGGTCCATCATCCGGCCAGATTCAGTCAATTTGCAACGCCTCCAACGCTCGAGGCCCTATTCGGCTGGCACTTCAAACGACAACGGCTCGCGAAACCATCTGGTTTTCCAAACGCCGAATGCGATGCCCACGATCATCCAGATGCTGCCGACGATCATCGCCTTTCGGCTCAGACTCACCCATAGGGCGAGGCAGATCAAGAATCCGACGACGGGCGGAACGAGATTCCAGATTTTTTTCTCCGGCGCCCGCACGAAGTAGCGCAAGAAGGCCGCCGCGTTCACGCCCATGAATGCGATCAGAGCGCCGAAATTCAACATTTCCGCGCCCAGCCCATAATTCAGGAAAAATGCGCCGATCAAAACGATGACGCCGATAAAAATGACGTTATTGCGCGGCACGCGATTCTTGGCATCGACCACGCCGAAGAACGACTTTGGCAGCGCATTGCTGCGGCCCATGCCGAAGAGCAATCGAGCCGCACCGAGCTGCGCGCCCATGCCGGAACCAAAATTCGCGAGCAGCAGCGTCCAGCCGACGATGGGGAACAGTGGCGCCCACGCGCGCCCAACCGTGTAAACGTAAGCCGTATCGACGTCCGGGAACTTCTCCGACGCGGGCCAGATCAACTGCGCGACGTAGACTTCGATCGCCGAGAGTAACCCGATCACGATGCACGTAAGCACTGTCGCCAGCAAAATGTTTCGCCGTGGATTTTCCGCCTCTTCCGAAAGCGTCGATATGCCGTCGAATCCTATGTAAGTCAGCACCGCGATCGAGGTGCAACCAAACAGAGCGCTATAGCTGAACGTCTGCTTGTCGTAGAACGGCCGAAGGAAAAAGCCCGGATCGTCGTGCGGATGCCCGAATATGTAGCGCGCCGCGGCGACGATCACCACCGCGACGACCGCGCCCATCGCGATCGCCATCACGGTGTTCACGCGAGCCGATGTTTTGACCCCGCGAATATTCAACAGCGTGAAAATTCCGGCGAAGAAAATCTTCCAGCCCCACGCAGGCACTCCGGGCGCAAACGCGTGCGCCTGCTGCGCGCACCAGATCGTGCAGATCAGCGGATTGAGCATGTAGTCCATCACCATGCTCCAGCCCGTTACGTAACCGAGGCCCGGATGAATTTCCTGGGCGACGTAGGTGAACGCCGAACCCGCGCTCGGATACGCACGCGCCATGCGTCCGTAGCTGATCCCGGTGAAGAGCATCGCCACCATCGCGATCAGAATCGCGGTGACGACGTGGCCGTGGCCGCGATCGCTCAGGACCCCGAACACCGACATCGGCGCCACCGGCTGAATGACGATCACGCCATACAGAATCAAGTCCCAGAGCGTGAGCGTCCGGCGCAGGCCGGGTCCGCTGCTCGTGGTTGCTACGCTGGCTTCGGTGCTCAATTCGACCTCGGGCCGCGGCGATTTTTACATCATCCTTTTATCATCGCCATACGGCATACAACTCGGCCTCAAGCCGATTGGCTTAGGCCAAATATTGAATCGTTTGAATGGGGCATCTTGCGGGATATCCGGCCTCCAAGCAAGCCCAATCTTCCCGCGCAGACCGCAGCGATAACGCCCCGTGCGATACTGGCTTTTGACGGATCTGGACAGAACTTTTAACGGAAACTCGGCCCATGTACGCCTTTGCTCAACTCTGCGAATCGATCGCCGCGACCACCAAAAAGCTCGAAAAGATCCAGCTTGTCGCCGGCTATTTCCGTTCGCTGCACGGTGATCTCGACAACGCGGCACTCGGCGCTCTCTATCTCTGCGGCCGCGTTTTCCCTCGCCGCGAAGAACGCGTTCTCTCTGTCGGATTCTCGGTGATTCTGCGCGCTGTCTCGGCCATCTCTGGCAAAGAGCCGCACTCGCTCGCGCCGACCTTGCGCCATCACGGCGATATAGGAGCGGGAGCGGAGGAAATCCTTGCCGAACATCGCGCGCCGTCTGGGATGCGGCTGACCGACATTGCGGATGTCTACGACGCACTGGCGCGGCAACGCGGGCCGGCAGGGAAGCAGGCGCTCTTTGAAGAGGCCTTGAGAAAGCTTTCTGCGCTCGAGGCGAAATACCTCATCAAGATCTGTACCGGCGAACTGCGCATAGGGCTGAAAGAAAGCTTGGTCGAAGAGGGAATTGCGCGTTGTTATGAGCAGCCGGCGTCGATCGTGCAGCGCGCCAACATGCTGACCGGCGACATCAGCGAGACGCTGCGGCTTGCCGCCGAAGGGCGACTTGCAGGGTTGCAAATCGCGCTGTTCCGGCCGATCTCCGTCATGCTTGCGAGCCCTGTGGATACCGCGGCGGAACTTGTCGAAGTCTTTCCCAATGGAGCGCTTGTCGAAGAAAAATTCGACGGCATTCGCGCTCAAATTCACAAGCGCGGCGAAACTGTCGAGATGTATTCGCGCACGCTCGATCGTGTTACTGAATTTCCTGAGCTGGCCGCGCCGTTGCGTAAGGTTCCCGGTGACTTCATCCTCGACGGAGAAATCATCGGCTGGCGTGACGGACGCGCGATCCCGTTTACCGAACTCCAGCAGCGCTTGGGGCGTAAGCAGATCGATCTTTTTACATCGACGCTCGTGCCGGTGAGCTTCATCGCGTTCGATCTACTGTTGCTCGATGGCGAATCCCTGCTCGATCTCGAACTTGCCGAGCGGCGGCTGCGGCTGACGAATCTGCTGACGCCACATGAGAAGCCGGAGCTGCAATTCACGCGGGCGGAACTTTGCACGACGGTTGATGAGATCGATGCCGCTTTTGATTCGGCGCTGGCGAAGGGGAACGAAGGCCTCGTCGCGAAAGGGCCGCAGTCACCGTACGTTCCCGGCCGCCGTGGCCAATATTGGATCAAATTGAAGCGCCCGCTTGCCACGCTCGATGTTGTCGTGACCCGCGCCGAATACGGCCACGGAAGGCGGCGCGGCTTGCTGTCTGACTACACTTTCGCGGTGCGAGACAGCGATTCCGGAAAAGGCGCCGGCCGGCTCGTCAATATCGGCAAAGCGTATTCCGGCGTGACGGACGCCGAGATTGCGCACCTTACGAAGTTTTTCCTCGAGCACACGGTCGAAGATCACGGGCATGTTCGCGACGTCGAGCCGGTCATCGTGATGGAAATCGCCTTCAACAACATTCAAAAATCCAATCGCCACGACTCTGGATTCGCACTGCGCTTCCCACGCATCGTCCGACTGCGAGACGACAAACCCGTCGGCGATATCGATACGTTGTCACGCGTGCGTGAAATTTTTGCCAGCCAGACGCCGGCGTCAGAGTCCGATAAAAATTAACAACGTTGCTTGCCCGAACGAACAGGCGCGAAAACTTCACGCCGGAGCGCGTGTTGGTGCGTTTCGCTTTAGCGAGCGACAACGCCTGTCCGTGTGGACAGGTCCGGTAATCCACAAGGACGGTATCTTTTAGAGGAAAGAAACCTCGAATGACCCACAACGCCTGCGATGAAAACGGAGTCTAATACTGAGTGAGGGCCCGGTCCCAGCCGCGGTCAGGTCAGAAATAAATATGGGCAAGGGCTCACTCGTTCCAAAACAACTCAGCGCGACGCCTTTCTTGTCGCACGCATCGGGCTTTGTCGTGGTGTTTTTTCTCTCGATGTGGCTGCGCGCGTTTTCGCTACAGTCCGACCCGATTCTGCAAGGCTATTTGCAAGTCACCACGGGCCTGCTGGCGTTTGTTTTCGCGGCCGTCACCCTCGTTCGATTCCAGGGCACACAAGACCGCATCTCTCTCATTCTTGGCTCCGGATTTTTGCTCAGCGGAACGCTGCTGACCGCGTCGAGCCTTTTGTTTTTTCAATTTTTGCAGGAAGCACCGATCCATCTGCGCTGGGCGCCCGTGTCGTGGTGGGTCGGGCGCATCGTGCTGGGATTGTTGCTGGTCGTAGCGTTGCTCGTGGAGCATTTTTTGCCGCGATCGCGGCGGCCGAGGCTCGAGATCGCCGGCGCACTATTCGCCGTCGTCATGATGACATATGGAATCACCGCGTTGCTGCGGCGTTTTCCTGCGGAGACTTCGCCGCACCCGCTCGCGTTCATACCGAATCCATCTCAGCTTTTGCCGGCGGCGTTGTTTCTCGTCGCGCTGGTGTGGTTCCGGCGGCGCTTGCAGATTGAAGATTCGGCGTTCGATCGCGCGCTGTATTCCGCGGCGTGGATGAACGTCGCCGCCCAGCTTGCGGCATCGCAATCGACGCGGCTGCTGGATTCGCCGTTTGTTTTGGCACAGGCGTTGACCGTGACGAGTTACGCGGTCGCGCTCGGCGGAGCGCTGCTCGACAATGCGCGGTTGTTCGAGCAAGTGCAGCATCTTGCGGTCAGCGATCCTTTGACGGGGCTTGCGAATTACCGGCGATTACTCGATGTGTTGGAGAGCGAAACGGAGCGCACCAATCGCAATGGACGATCGTTCGCGGTGTTGCTGCTCGATCTCGATGGGCTGAAAAAGATTAACGATACGCACGGGCATCTCACGGGCAGCCGTGCGCTGTGCCGGCTTGCCGACACGCTGCGAATTCATTGCCGCGCGATCGACACGGCTGCGCGATATGGTGGCGATGAGTTCGCGTTGATATTGCCGGAGGCGGGTGAGCCGGAGGCGCAACAGGTTGCCGCGCGTATTCGCGACGTGCTCGCGCGAGATACGGAGACGCCGATGCTGTCGGCCAGCATCGGAATTTCGACTTACAACGGGAACGGTGAGCGGATTGAGAAGTTGCTGTCGGAAGCGGATGAGCATTTGTACGCGGAGAAAGCCCAGCGCAAAGCGCCGAATGTGGCACCCACTGCTGCGGTGAATATTCGGCGGCGGGCGCAGAAGGCGTAACTGTGTGAATGTTGCGTCAGCGCTGTTGAAGCGCGGCGTCGGCCTACTTGTTTTCGTAATCCTTCAATTGTTCGGTGATTTTCGATTTATCGCCGACGACCACGATGGTCATCGACTCGGGCTTGATGTATTTGGTGGTCATCGCTTGCACCTGAGCGGGCGTAACCGCGTTCACTTTCTGAACGTACGTTTTCAAATAGTCGTCGCTCAGCCCCTGCAGATCGACGTAACGCAACTGGCCGATCAGTGCCTGGCGCGATGAATTCTGAATGACGAAGAGTCCAGAGATGTAGCTCTGGATTCCTTTGAGCTCTTCGTCGGGTGGCGCCTGCTGCTGGAGGCGCGTGATCTCCCCGAAAATTTCCTTCAGTGATGCGCCGGTGTCTTTGGTGGTGACGTCGGCGACTTCCGCCCAGTACGCGTCGTGATAACGCGACGAAACTTGGCTGCGCGGCGAATAGGTGTAGCCCTTTTGCTCGCGAATGTTGGTGGTGATGCGCGAAGCGAAGGAGCCGCCGAGCAAAGTGTTGGTCACGCCGAGCGTGATGTAGTCGGGATTCGTCGGACCGGCAACGGGTAGTCCTGCATAGATCGTCGATTGCGGCGCGCCGGGGCGATCGGTCACGTCGAGCAGGCGCTGCGTTTTCGGCGAGGCGGGGCGATTTTCTGCGGGCGTGCCTTTCGCCCAGGTGCCGAAGCTTTCGGCGATGGCTTTCTTCATGGCGGCAGCGTCGAATTTTCCCGCGACGTAGAGGTGCGCGCGGGCCGCGCCGAAATTTGCGGCATAGAATTTGCGCGCGTCGTCGATGGTGATGCCGTTGATGCTCGCTTCGGTCGGCAGTACTTCGCCGTAGGGATGGTCGCCGTACATCAGCTTGCGGAAGCGCGCGAGCGCGATTTGCGCGGGCTGCGTCTTCGACACGGCGATCTGCCGCAGCATGTTTGTCTTGATCCGCGCCAGTTCCGATTCGGGGAGTAGCGGATTTTCCACCACGTCGGCGAGCAGCTTCACGGACGCCGGTCCGCTCTCTGAGAGCACATCAACTGCAACGGTCGTCTCGTCCACGCCGACGCCGATGCCGAGCGAGCTGCCCATCTGCGCGGCGGTTTGCGCCACTTGCTCCGACGACATCGACTTCGTGCCTTCTTTCATCAATTCGCCGGTAATGTCGGCGAGGCCGAGCTTGTCAGTGGTCTCGTCGATGTTGCCGCTCAGTAGCGCGAGACTTACGGTCACCTTCGGAATATTTCCGTAAGGCACGAGCGAGACTTTCATTCCGTTCGGCAGCGAATACGTTTCATGCGCGGGCACTGTGAATGCTTTCGGTGCGCTTCCCGCTGGCGGAGTCTGCTTTTGCGCAGGCGCGGCGGTCTCGGCGACGCCTTGCGCGTGAGTCAGCGCGGAGAACGGAAGTAACATCGCGGTGGTCAGCGCCGCTGTTACCAAAATTTGCTTCACTCGCGCTCCGCTCATCCATTCCTCCGCGTTGCTTCGCTTCGTCATTCTCATGGCTGTTCGATTCGTTGGGGTGCTCGCGTGGAAAATGTTCACGGCTTCGCTCCCGCCGCGGGTGCCGGCTCAGCCGCGGCCGCCTTCGGCTCCACAACGAGCACCGTCCGATTCTCTGGTCGCAAATATTCGGCAGCCGTTTTCTGCAACAGCTCCGGCGTCACTTTTTGCAGCTGCGTCGCCAGCGTATTCACTTTTCCCGGATCGTCATCGAACAGCGCAAAGCTCGCCAAAATATCCATCAGCCCGAATCCGCCTTGCGTCCCAAACGTGTCGTACAAATCCGATCGCGCTTTCACCAGCGCGCGATCGAGCGTTTTCTGATCCACCGGCTTCGTGCGCAGCGGCTCGATCACGCTGTCCATCGCCGAAATAATGTCGTCCGGCTTCGTCGATGGGTCGTACAAAACATCCGCGGTGAAGAGCATCGGACCTTGATAGTTGTAAGGGTTCCCGAGCAGATTGATACCGCCCTCGACTCCACCGGTGTAGCCGCGCTTCTGCACCAGCTCCTGGTGCAGCAAGCTATCATCGCCTTCGATCAAAATCTGATCGAGCAGGATCATCGCGTAGTATTCCGGCGTGCCCCGCTCCGGAACGTGATACGCCACCGCTAACGCCGGACGCTTCGTCAACGCGTCGGTCTTCGTTTCACGTTTCTCTTTCTCCTGACGCGGTTCTTTCAAATCCGGCTGCGGCGGGAGATTCGACGCCTTCAGCGGCCCAAAATATTTCTCGACAAACTTCTTCGCCTCCGTCGGGTCGAAATCGCCGACAATCGCCAGCGCCGCATTGTTGGGCGCGTAGTACGTCTTGAAAAAATCCTGCACTTCGGCCAGCTTCGCCGCTTCGATATCCTTGATGTCTCCGTAAAAATTGTGCGCGTTGTACCAGTTCGTGTTTGCGTACTGCGGCATGTCGAGCCACGGAAATCCGCCGAGCGGCCGGTTCAGCACGTTCTGCTTCACCTCGCTGCCTACGACGCCTTGCTGGTTCGTCAGATTCGCATCTGTGACCGCGAGCCCGCCCATGCGATCGGCTTCCGCCCACAGCGCGGTCTCGAGTTTGTTCGCCGGCAGCACCTCAAAATAATTCGTGAAATCGAATCGCGTCGAGCCGTTCAGAATTCCGCCGTTCGTTTGCACCAGCTTGACGAACTCCATCTTCCCGAGATTCTGCGAGCCTTGAAACATCATGTGCTCGAACAGATGCGCGAATCCGGTGCGGTCGCGCGGTTCGATGCGAAATCCGATGTGGTAGTAGACGCCGACGCAAATGATCGGCGAGGTGTGGTCTGGCGACAGCACGACGCGCAGCCCGTTCGGCAGCTTGTAGTATTCGATCGGGATCTTTAATTCGCTCGCGCCGCTCGCCGCCGCGCCAGCCGCGGTGCTCACGGCGCTTCCGCTTCCAGCAGCAGAGCCATCCGCCGCAAAAGCGACTCTTCCGCCGCCAAACGCCATCGCCAACGCCACGGCTCCCGCCGCAGCCCCACGAACCACACGCATCACTTTGCCCACAGTTCCACCCTCCCAATCTCTACATACAGACGCAAATCCCGCCGCGAAGTTTCAGTCCATCGAGCTCTAAACGACGCCTCGCGCAGCGCGGCAAAATCCGCCCAGAACTCGATTAGTGAACTGCACGATGTTGCACTTTTTCCTTCGTCTCCAGCGAAAATCGCGGCTCTCCCGACGCTCCATCCAGCACCCGCGCCGCGACATACTCGCCCACCGCCGGCCCGTGCTTAAATCCGTGCCCCGACCCGCCGCCCACAAACCAAACATTCTCCGCCACTGGATGCCGGTCGATCAGAAAATGACCGCTCGAAGTGTTCTCATACTGGCAAACGCGCGTCTCCACGAATGGCGCGCCACGCAGCGCCGGAAATCGCCTCTCGACGTAAGCACGCACCTCAGCCGCCGCCGCTTCCGTCACAATCCGCGACTGTGTATCGGGATCGACACGCACTCCATGCTTATCGAGCGCAATCTTGAACCCGCGCGCCTCGATGTCCGGCATCCCATAATATTCGTCGCCCTGAAACAGAAACGCCGGCAGCGCCGACGGCGCAAATCGCGCATCGCCCGGCGGCACGCCAAAAAAATAAATCTCCTGCCGCGTCGGAAAAATCCGCTCGCCCAGCACGCCGGGAAAAACCTTCCCCAGCCACGAGCCGCACGCAAAAACAAAAGTCTCCGCCTCAAATTCTTCGCCACCACGTGTCTGCACCGATGACACGCCGTTCGCCGCACCGCCAATCTCCGGCGTCAGCACTTCGCCGACGCGATATTCCACGCCGTTGAAAATCGCATCTTCCACCACCGCCGCCACCGCGCGCCGCGCCATCAGAACGCCGCTCGTCGGCTCAAAAATCCCCGTCACGATTCCATCAAAATTGATTTGCGGATAGCGCTTCCCGAGCGCGCTCCGATCCAACTGCTCGAACTCCACGCCGCATCGCGCAAGCGTCGCCGCCGTTGCGTCAATCCGTGCGTCGCCTTCGCCCGCCAGCCACAACACACCCGTCTCGTGAAACAATCCCGGCCGCTTGAATCCAAAGAACTTCTTCCATTGCTCCAGCGAATTCTGCGACATCCGCGTATAAATTTCGTCCGCGCCATAACCCATGCGAATGATGCGCGACTCGCCCGCCGAACTCGCGCGCGCGTTCGCAGGCCCATACGAATCGATTAGCAGCACGCGCTTATCGCGCCGCGCGAAATGCGACGCTGTCCACGCCCCAAAAACTCCCGCTCCGACCACGACCACATCAAATCGTTCCATCACACCGATCCCGCTTCGATAAAACCCGCACAAATCCTATCGCATCCACCCTCGGGCCGCACCATTCAGCGCGATCGCCCTCTCTCGACGCGCCTATCGCGATTCTCAGAATGTTCTCATCCGTCCGCTTCTTCGCCGTATCAACCTGTTAAGATACGTCCCGCAAAATTCAAAATCTCTCTCGTGTTGCCGAAGCATCCGGAGGCTCAATGCGTCGCCGTTCCTTCATCGCCACAATTCCTGCCGCCGCAGCGGCCACGGCGTCACTCAGCAGCGCCGCCATGCCACGTAACTCTGCCCCAAAATCCCATGCAAACGCAGCCGCCTCCGACGCAACCGACCAGCCCCTCCCCAAATTCCAACCCGCCGGCGAAGAAAAATTCATCCGCCCCGACGTGCACGCCGGCGATCGCCCCGCTGGCGCCAGCTTCGCCAGCCGCTCCGCCGCGATGGGCTGCAACGGCGCCGCAGGCACCGCGCATCCGCTTGCCACGCTCACCGCCATCGAAACTCTCAAATGTGGTGGCTCCGCCGTTGACGCCGCCATCGCCGCAAACGCCTGCCTCGGTTTCCTCGAGCCCACCAGCTCCGGCATCGGCGGCGATTGCTTCGCGATGATCTGGGATCCCAAACTCTCCAAAGTTGTCAGCCTCGCCGGCTCAGGCCGCTCTCCCAAAGCTCTCACGCTCGAAACCGTCCGTGCTCGCTCGCCTAAGGGCTACATCGCGCCGCTCGGCGCAATCTCCGTTTCCGTTCCCGGCGCGCTCGACGCTTGGTGGACTCTGCATCAGCGCTACGGCAAATTGAAATGGGCCGAACTCTTCCAGCCCGCGATTCATCTCGCTGAATCCGGCGTCCCCGTTCCGCAGATCATCGGCGCATACATCAAGCGCAATCTTGCCGCATTCACACGCCCCGGCTCCGGCGTCGAAGAAACCGCCAACGCGATGCATACGTGGGCGCCCAGCGGCAAAGCTCCCAACGAAGGCGACGTCTTCCGCAATCCCGATCTCGCGCGTACTTACAAAATGATCGCCGAGGGCGGCCGCGACGCCTACTACGACGGCCCCATCGCTCAAACCATCGAAGCCTATTTCAAACGCATCGGCGGTTGGATCACCCGCGCCGATCTTCGCGAACAGCACGCCGAATGGCTCGACCCGCTCGTCACCAACTATCGCGGCCTCGACGTCTACGCGATGGCCGCCAACACGCAAGGCCTCGCCACGCTTCAGCTTCTCAACATCGCCGAAAATTTCGATCTCCGCGGCATGGGCTTCCAGTCCGCCGCATCGATTCATACGCAAGTCGAAGCCAAGCGCCTCGCGTACGAAGATCGCGCTCGCTACTACGCCGATCCCCACTTCGCGAAAATTCCCATCGAGTGGCTCATCTCCAAATCCTACGCGGCAGAGCGCGCCAAGCTCATCAAGCCTGACGCGATTCTCGATCCCGTCCATCCCGGCCAGGCTCCGAGCCACGGCGACACCACCTATTTCACCGTCGCCGATTCCACCGGCATGATGGTCAGCCAAATCCAATCCAATTTCCGCGGCATGGGCTCGGGTCTCGTCGCCGACGGCCTCGGCTTCATGTTCCAGGATCGCGGCGAACTTTTCTCGCTCCAAGACGGCCATCCGAATATCTACGCGCCCGGCAAGCGCCCGTTCCAGACCATCATTCCCGGCTTTGCCGTCAAAGATGGAAAGCCGTGGATGTCGTTCGGCGTAATGGGCGGCGACATGCAGCCGCAAGGTCAATCGCAAATCGTCATCAATCGCGTGGACTACGGCCTCGACATTCAGGCCGCCGGCGATAGCCCGCGCTGGCATCACGAAGGCTCGTCGCAATCGATGGGTGAAGATATCGCTGGTCTTAGCTCGAAAGGAATTCTGCGCCTCGAAAGCGGTGTGCCCGAGGCCACGCGCAAGGCCCTCGCCGATCTCGGCTGGCCGCTCGGCGCATCCGACGGCGGCTTCGGCCGCTACGAATGCATCGCGCCACACATGGATGGCGCCGATCGCGTCTACGCCGCCGCCAGCGAAATGCGCGCCGATGGCTGCGCTCTCGCGTACTGAGCGCGTCTCGTTCCTTGGTGGTCGCTACTTCTTGACGGTGTTGTGTGTCTTGATTTTCTCGGCCCAGCTCGCTAGCGTTTGTATCGCTTTGCCGTCCGTCGGATCGAGATGCAGCGGCGTGATCGAAACATCGCCGGCGAATATCGCGTGATAATCCGATTCGGGCGCGACATCCGAATCGATCCGTTGCTCAAACAACCAAAAGTAAGATCGCCCGCGCGGGTCCTTGCCTTCCTTCAACTGATTGCGCGTGATTTTTTTCGATTGCCGCGTGAACCGCACCCCGCCCTTCCACGGTTCCGGCACATTGATGTTGAGCAGCACCTGATCGGGCAGCTTTTCGCTCAATACGAGCTCCGCCGCCGCGCGCGCAATGCGCGCCGATGGTGCGAAATCGACGCCCGCTTTTTTCGAGCAAAGCGACATCGCCACCGCGGGAATATGATGTAGCGCAGCCTCGCGCGCCGCTCCTACCGTGCCGGAGTAATACGCGTTCTCGCCAAGATTCGCGCCGTAGTTGATCCCCGAAATCACGATGTCGGGCGGCTCGGGCAGCAGCTTATGCAGCGCCACGATCACGCAATCCGCCGGCGTCCCATCGATCGCCCACTCGCGTTCGGCCACCTCGTGGCAAACGATCGGCTGCCGCAGCGTCAGCGACTGCGCCGCCCCGCTCTGCTCCCGGCTTGGCGCCACGATGCTGATCGTCCCAAGCCCTTCCATCGCATCCCGCAGCGTCCGCAGCCCAACCGCCTGAATCCCATCATCATTCGTCAAAAGTATGTGCGTCATAGCCCTTGCGATGTTAGCAGCACCACACACTCGCTGTGTAATCCGCGCCCAGCGTTGTTCGCATCGGTAGCGCCGGCGCGCCCTGAGCCCGCGAAGGAATCTTTCCGGCTTTTTCCTCTTGGAAGGCAACGAGTATAGTCCCTTACGTCTCTAACCATACGAGGCGCAAGCGGATTTCGAAGCGGCGGCCCTGTCAGTTCTCGTCGGTAGGTACTCATGTAGGTACTCATTCGCCCTTTCTTCGTAAGGTCTTTCTTGTAGTACGCACC
>DATAMU010000457.1:0-4327 GCA_036266605.1 Candidatus Acidiferrum sp.
CAAGGCCATGTAGGGGTGCCGCACCGCGTTGCCCTGAGCCTCGAAGGGTGCGCCCCATGTCCGCAAGATCTAAACTGTCTAGGTTTGCTTTTCTGTTCCGCTACAAATAAAAAGCGCCGCCCCCACCAGCCCAAGCCATTCAGTGGGAGCGGCGCCGTCTTGCAAGTTCAACAAAACCTCTTACTTCTGCACCACCACGTTCAACGTCGAGCTCTCCACCGACCCTAGGCTCACGTTCGTCGGATCCATCGTCAACGTAATCTGCCACAGCGATTTATTCGCAGAATCCGTCAAACTCAGCGTCACGTTAAATTGCCCGCTTAGTCCCAACGCCGATGGCGAGTTGAACAGCTGGCACGTCGCCTGGCCATTGTTCAGTGGCACTGCTCCGCTCAGCTTCACCGCGCCGCTCGATACCGCGTAGTTCAATGTACCCGCGACCGCCGTACCGTCCGGATACTTGAAATCCAGCGTCAGCGTCGGCTGGTTTCCGGTCGAAGTCCCCGGCGCATTCGAAATCAGCTCGATCGCGGCGATCTTGCCGCGGTCATGCCCTGGAATGTTGTCCAGCTCGATCGTCGCCGTGCCGTTCGTCACCGCGAAGTCCACGCCCTTGACCAGCGCCGTGTTCGCTCCGGCTGTCGCGAAAATGTCGAAGTTCTGGAGCACCGTCGTGCCGCCAACCTTCACGTTGAACACGCGCCCGCCAACAAATGCATCGCCATCGTACAACTCGGCGAAGTACAAGTTCACGTGGTACGAACCGTTCGCCACGGGAATCGTGTAGATGAGCGGTCCGCCGTCGGGGGCCATCCGGCCGTCTTGAAACAGTGCCGGATCGGCAGTGCCGGCGACCGGGCCAGCCACGACGCTCACTAAGCCGCCGTTGAAATCCCTGTCCGCCGACCACGCTTGCCCCTTCGAATCGGTCAGTCCAGTTCCGCCGCACTTTACGCGAACCGCCGTCTGCGCGTGGGTCATGCCACACGCCGCTAGCATCAAAACACCGAGAGCCAGGGCTTTCCTCACGAGGACCTCCGAGGGTCAACTGCCAGAAATTGTTTGGTTTGCAAGCGTGGGGCGTAGGAGGTGTACGCTTGCGACCGCTTGATGACAATAGGGTTCCGTTACCCGCGGGACTACTGTCCCAATGAACAAATTTAGGACAGTAGGACAGTTAGACCGTCTTAGCCCTGTGAACGGGTACCCTTTGATGACAACGGAGTTAACGCAGAATTCGGATGGCACTCGGTCGCCGGACAAGATTGTTTTCTGAGGAAATCTTGTGCGAAAAATTTGTCGAGAAACAGCGATTCAATGCGCTGCCAGCGAGTTTCGGTGAAGCAACCACATCAACACTCCGCAGATAATTCCCGACGGAACGGCCAATGCGAGGAACCACCGCGCCTCGGGCAGCCCGATAATTCCCATTGCTAGCAGCCCGACTGCAATAAACAACCCAATTGGATGGCTAGTCCACAGTCCTCCACCGTAATTTCCAAAGGGCACGACTCTAGCGGGCTGAGGCAGATCGCGCGATTCCTGTTGGAATGCAACGTGACGCATAATCATGGCGAGTTCTCCTCAAAACAGACAGTTGCCGCAGCTTCGCAGCCAATCCCTCGCGAGAAACGACGCTTGCGTCCCCGTCAGTAACGCGGCCGCCGGGCGCTACATCCGTGCGGCCACGCGCGCCGCGATCCGGTTGTCTTTCGTTCGCATTACCAGCACGAGGCTATCGCTCAGCGGCACGTCCGCGCTCGGCACCGCAAACTCGTAAGACCACGACAGCCTCTCGGGCACTGGGTCACCCTTGGCTGCCTCTGCTCGCGCGGATGCTGTCAGCGGCCTCGGATCGACCGAAAAATATTTCGGCACCACGTTCGTGATGGGCGTCAATTCCACGCCGTGCTTCCAATAAAGATACAAATGCATGCTCGCCATGATCGCGCGCGTCAGATGTGGCGTCCCGCTGGTATTTTCGACCTGCGGCGGACACGTCGCGTCGTAATGATCGAAAACCACGAATTGAAGGGAGATCGTATTGGGGAAATGCGTCACGTTCTCCGAACCGCGCCGAAAGGTCGCTCCGGTGTCGGTATCGATGCGTTTCAAATTATCGAAAAATCCCGGCGCCGCAACATGTCCCGAAATACGGAAGCAAGGTCCGTTGGGCACCGACCCGTTCGTTTGCAGAAACAGGCCGCCTTCATAGTTGAAGACATTTTTCTCGTGATTCGGTTCAGGAGCGCCGGCGGCGGGAACCGCAATACCGACACTGGACGTAAGAATTCCCGCGACCATTAGAGCCGCGATAGCACTAGGATTTGAATGGATGCGAAGGCGCACGGCACCCTACCCAACATCCCGAGTTTACCGCCGATTCCCCGCCCTCAGCCCGAAAATTTCAGCGAGATCATTTCCTTGTAGGGGCGCAGCATGCTGCGCCTCATGTCCGCACAATCATAAGATCTTGAGCGCGATGTTTGCACAGCACCAAATTCAACAACCGGCGATCCGTGGGATAGCAACGACGGCGAGCAGTGCGTTGCCCTACGACCCTGGCTTTTCGCGGGCCACGGTTCTCAACGCGGAGATCGCGTCTCGCAGCGCCTGTTGCTCCGCGGCCGATTTGCGCGCGCCATCGGCTTCGCGCAGCACGCGCTCGATTGCGGACTGCGCGACCTCGATTTTTCGCCGCAATTTTACGGGATCGGTTTCAATCAGTGCCGCGAGGTAGGGATCGCGCCAATCCTTGATCGGACTCCAGATCGCCGCGTTGCATCCGTCCGGAAAAACCAGCGCGCGAAAGTGAATCGGAATCGCGCCGCCATCTTTGTCCCGCAGAACGTAGTCGCCTTCCATTTTTCCGTGCTGCAAAAACTTGTCGAAGACTTGCGGCACGTTTTCCATCTTGTAGCTCACGTCTTCGACGGTTTTTTGCAGCAATTCCTTGCGCGAATATCCGAGCAGCTTGCACACGGCGTCCGTGAAATCGGTGTAGCGGCGCTGCACATCGGCGAACACGACGTAAGTCGCGCCATTTAATTCCGGATGGTTATGGCGAAGCATCGAACAGATCTTTCGGAGTTTAATCGTGCGGTTTTGACGCACGGCGCGGCGATATGGTTCTGCCGCGCTTTTGTGGAGAATTCTAACAGCTATTTGTCGGCTTTCATCAGGAAGGAAAAGCCGTCGTAGATGCGCAGGACTTTGCCGTCGCCGGCCGGCTTCGTCTCGCCCTTCCCTGCCCGCACGGCTTCGATCGCTTCGACTAATTTCGGCAGCACCGATGGCTGCGCGACCGGGAAATTGTGAGCGCCCAGCACCATCTTCAAGTCTGGTGCGAGTGCCGCGATCTTTTTCACTGACGCGACGTAGGCATCGAGATCGGTTTCCGGCCGGTACAGCCAGATCGGGCCGGGATAGTACGTGTCGCCGGTGAACAGCAATCCGTTTTCGCGATCGAGTAAACAGATCGCATCGGGCGTGTGCCCCGGCGTCGCAATCACTTCGAGCGTGCGTTTGCTGAAACCGAGATTGATTTTGAATCCGTCGTGAATCGGAATCGAAACGTGCCAAGCCTTGGTCTCGTACGTCTTGGGATCGAATCCCTTCGGCGTTGCGCCGCAAATTTGCCCTGGCGCGATTTCCGCCTGTGCATCCTCGCGCGCCGCTTTTGTGTTCGCTTTCGTGAACGCGGTGTCCATGCCAAAGACGTAAGGAAACTGCCAGTTGCTGCCGATGTGGTCGTTGTGTGTGTGCGAATTCAGCACGACGATCGGCTTGGCGGTAAGTTTCGTCACGAGCGCTTTCAAATTGCCGATGCCCATGCCCGTATCGAATAGCACCGATTGCTTCGGGCCCGAAATCAGATACGCAATCGTCTCTTCCGATTGGTGCGGCTCGTAAATCGCAAAAGTGTCGGGCGCAACCTTGTAGACCTCGAACCAAGGTTCGTTTGGGAGCACCCGCTCGAGTGTCTTGTACTCCGGCCGCGGCAGTTGCTTGCACCAATCCGGTGGAACGGGAGTCGCCAGCGTGTCTTGCGCCTGCGCATTTTCGTTCGGAGCTAGGAAAATAGTCAGCAGCGCGATCGTGAATGCGAAACATTTGGCGGCAGAGATCGGCGGTCTGGAGTCGGCAGGCAGTCTGAAATTTGTCATAAGCGGGGCCGCAGAAAATTCTATCAGCGCCACAGAGCCCTTTGTCTCGATGTTCCCTCCAGCAACGTAAAGCATTGGACACGCGCTTTTCGCGCTGCATCGAATCCCGATTTCGAGCCGGGTTTTGGGTGCCGCACCCTCAGGTTTTAGAGGGTGCGGTT
>DATAMU010000458.1:0-2360 GCA_036266605.1 Candidatus Acidiferrum sp.
GCTGATCGGCGAGAAAGACGTGCGGGAAACTGTAGGTGTCGGTTTCGACTTTGAGCATGTCGGTCGGCCGCAAATCGTGCTTGTCGCGGAGGAGATCGTAGATGCGCGCGGTGCGATAGGGCTCTTCCCAATGATCGGTGAGATACGGTTTGTACGCCGGGCCGACGACGCGCGCGTTCGCTGTAGCGATGAGTCCGCTTTCAGGATTGAGAGCTTGGGGCAACTGCTCGAAGGGAATGTAGCCGGTCCATTCGTAATCGTCGGTATCGCCCGGGACGGGAACTTCGCCGTGACCTTTTTTGCGAATCGGAACGCGCGCGGACATGACGTAGCCGATGTTGCCTTGCGTGTCGGCGTAGACGGCGTTTTGCGCGGGGCCCCAGACTTTTTTGATGATGCTGCGGAATTCGTCCCAGTTTTGAGCTTTGCCGAGCCAGTTGTAGACGTTGGAGAGGCCGCCGGGTTCGGTGGCGGTCCAGCGGAGAGCGTAGGCTTTTCCGTTTTCGCGGCGGACGATGGGGCCGTGGCGGGTGATCACGATTGGTAAGTGTTCGTCTGGGCGATCTTTGACTTTTATTGTTTCGTCGATCGTTTGGGCTTTCACCCACTTTTTGTTGACGGAATATTCTTCGGTGTTCGCAGGATTGAACGACTCTATGTAGAGGTCTTGCACGTCGGCGCCGTTGTTGGTGAAACCCCAAGCGAGGCGATCGTTGTGACCGATGACGACGAGTGGCGCGCCGGGAATAGTGAGTCCCTTTACGTTCCAGCCGGGCGCGGTGAGATGAATTTCGTACCAGATCGGCGGGATCGAGAGTTCGAGATGCGTGTCGTTGGCAAGGAGCGGCTTGCCGGTTGCGGTGTGGTCGCCGGAGACGACCCAGTTGTTGCTGCCGAGGCTGTGGCGAATTTCGGATTGTGAGTCACGAATGTAGCCGACGACGGAATTTGCGAGCGCGGTGGTGAGGTCGGGTGCGCGCTCGGGCTCAGGTTGCGTTCCGCCTGGAGGCGAAGTGTTGTTGGCCTTGAGTACGCCGTCGGGCGTCATGTCGTCGTCATCATCATCGTCGCCGTTCGGATCGCCGACGACGAAGTGGTCCATGGCGGCGTCGGGGGAAAAGAGTTCGCGGGCGCGATCGGCGCCGACTTTTTCTGTGACTTTCGCGCGATCGATTTCTTCTTCCCAAGTGTCAGTCAGCGTTTCGTACATGTAGCCGGAAATTACGAGAGAATCCGCGGGCTGCCACGGCGTGGGTTTGTATTTTAATAGCGTGAATTCGATTGGGAGTTCGTTTTCGTGTTGCTCGATGAAACGATTCACGCCGCGGGCGTAGGCTTCGAAAAGGCCGCGTGTTGTCGGATCGACGAGGCTGAGGTCGCGTTCGGCGGCGCGGCCGAAGCCGAGCGTGCGAAATTGCTTATCGATGTGGATTGTGGCGGGGCCGAGGATTTCGGAAAGTTGGCCGCGGCCCACGCGGCGCAGCAAATCCATTTGCCAGAGGCGGTCCTGCGCCATCACGTAGCCCTGGGCTTCGGCCATGTCTTCGACGGAACTCGCACGGACGTGAGGCACACCCCAGTGATCGCGCTCGACGATCACATCTTTTTGCAGGCCCGGAAGATTGATGTTGCCGTCGAGTTGCGGCAGCGGGCGATAAACGTAACGCCAAAGAACGGCGGCTACGATCACGACGACGATGCAGATTAGAACGAGCAGAACGCGAAGCAGAGATCGCAAGCAGGCTCCTGACGGAGTGGGCGAAAATCAGAGTTTAGAGGAGGCGGGGTGAGCGCGCAACCTCGCGAAACGGGCTTGTTTTGCGTCGAAACAACGCTGTCGCGTGCCGAGCCGCGCCGCCGATTAGGGGCTGATACAATGAGGGGAGGGGGCCAGCCTAGCTCAAATGTTTGTGGTGCGCTTGATTGGCGTGCTTGCGCTCATCGCGCTCAACGGATTTTTCGCTGCGGCGGAATTTTCGTTGGTGGCGGTGCGATTGTCGCGCGTGCGTCAGCTGATTCAGAAGGGGAATGCGCGAGCGCGCGTGGTCGAATCCCTGCTCGTCGATTTACACCGCGTTGTTTCCGCCGTCCAACTCGGAATTACGCTCACCAGCTTGGCGCTCGGCGCTTTGGGCGAAAGCACGCTCGCGGCAATGTTGCAGCCGTTGTTCGCGGGAGTCGGGTCCGTACGCGCGGCGTTGATTGCGCATGGAATCGCGCTGGGCGTGGCGTTTGCGCTGTTGAGTTCGATGCACGTTGTGTTTGGTGAGCTGGTTCCGAAGACTGTGAGCCTGGCGCGGGCAGAGCGCGTTGCGTTGTTAATCGCGCGGCCGTTTTCTTGGTTTCTCAAGACATTTCGA
>DATAMU010000459.1:0-2090 GCA_036266605.1 Candidatus Acidiferrum sp.
AGCTAAATTCGCGTCGGACGAGCCAGATCTGGAAAAAATTTGGAAAATTGGCTGGCGCACGGCGCGGCTCGACGCGCATGACACCTACATGGACACGCCCTACTGGGAACAGATGCAATACATCGGCGACACGCGCATTCAAGCGCTCATATCCTATTCTGTCGCCGGCGACGATCGCCTCGCACGCCAAGCCATCACGGCGTTCAACAATTCACGCGTCCCCGATGGCGTCACCCTCAGCCGCTATCCGACTTCGATGTTCCAGGCGATTCCGACCTTCTCGCTGCTCTGGGTCGGCATGGTCCACGACTTCTGGATGTATCGCAACGACCCGGCCTTCGTTCGCGAACAACTCGTCGGCACGCGTTCCGCGCTCGATTGGTTCTTGCGCCATCAGCGCGCCGACGGTCTGCTCGACGCTCTCTTCTGGTGGCCGTTCGTTGATTGGGGCAGCGATTTCGGATTCGGAATCCCGCCTGAGGACCCCGACGGTGGCTCGACAAGCATGGCGCTGCAATTTGTCGAAGCGCTCCGCAATGCCACCGACCTGGAAAACGCCCTTGGCGATCCGGTGCGGGCAGAAACATATCGCGCCGCTGCCGATCGCGCCGTCGCCGGCGTAAAAAAACTCTGCTGGAACAAGGAATACAAACTCTTCGCCGACACTCCCGCACAAAAACACTTCAGCCAACACGCCAACATCCTTGCCGTCTGGCTCGACGTCGTTCCGCGCGAGCAGCAGCAAGAATTGCTCACGCGTATTCTCTCGTCCACCGACAAGAGTTTTCACACAGATCGCAAAATTCCTCCCATGACCGCCGCTACATATTATTTCCGCTTCTATCTCTCGCGCGCCATCGAGCACGCCGGCTTGGGCGATCGCTATCTCGATCTGCTCGGTCCCTGGCGCACTATGGTTTCGCTCGGCCTCACCACGTGGGCCGAACAACCCGAGCCCACGCGCTCCGATTCCCATGCTTGGAGCGCGCATCCGAACTACGATCTGTTACGCATCGTCGCGGGAATCCGTCCGACAACACCCGGCTTCGCTTCCGTTGCCATCGAACCGCATCTCGGCGCGTTGAAACATGTTCAGGCATCGGAGCCTCATCCCGGTGGTCCGATTGATGTCGAGTTCACGCGCACGGCAAACAACGTCAACGCACGCATCTCGCTCCCGAATAGGTTACCCGGCGAGTTGGTGTGGCAAGGGAAAACGTATCCGTTGCACTCTGGTGAGCAAACCATCCCGCTTCCGTCACACTGATTCGCTCGAATCTAATCCGACGATTCCCCAGCAGCATTCAGTGCGTACCAGTTTGACGCTCCGTTTTGACTTCATTCTCGTTCTGGAATCAAATTAGTGACTTCCAACTTCGTTGCGTCTCGCTTGTAGTCCTGGCGTATCACGAGCCAGCTTGCATTGTTCTATCTCTACTCCGATCTACTCGGAAGAACACGTTCTGAGCGTCACTTTCGACGCGAACTCCACCAAAGTTTAGAAACCGATGAAGCCAAGAAGACTTTTGCCGATGGTGTCGGTGGCGGCTTTCGGTCCGTCTCTCAAATTCACCGGGCGTCGCACTGGCCCCTGAACTGCACATTTGTTTTTCGAGGCAGTACCTGCAACAGCGTATTAATTGGCTCTTATTTTCGTTGGGTAGCGTTGCAACGGTTTTTCGAGGGCGTGATTCCGCATGAGCGATGACATTGTCCGCGAGTTTTTGGTCGAGAGCAGCGAAAATCTCGACCTCCTCGACCGCGAGCTGATCAATCTCGAAAAAGAGCCCGGCAACCGCGGCACGCTCGCCAGTATTTTCCGCACGATCCACACGATTAAAGGCACGTGCGGTTTTCTCGGATTCACAAAACTCGAATCGGTCGCGCACGTCGGCGAAAATCTTCTCAGCAAGCTGCGCGACGGCGAACTCGCGCTGAATCCCGAAATGACGACGGCCTTGCTCGCGATGGTCGATGCCATCCGCCAGATGCTCGCCAGCGTCGAAGCCATCGGCAACGAAGGCGAGCGCAACGATCAGGAGTTGATTCAGACGTTGACGCGGCTTTTCCATGGAAGTGCTGTAGCGGCG
>DATAMU010000460.1:0-3685 GCA_036266605.1 Candidatus Acidiferrum sp.
GTCCAAATCTCACCGCGGATATCGTTTATTTCTTTTCTAAAAACTCTCGCGACGGCGATCTATGCCATCACGGTTTTCCGTTCGCGGCTGGCTGCGCTGCGCCAGGCCGAGAATCGCCCGAGTCTCCCGAGTCCGCCGCCGCGCTTGCTGAGACATCCGACTGCGGCACTCGCACCACGGCGCCTTTTTTGTTCAGCACCGCCTGAAACTTCGTTTTCACCGCGACAACCGCCGGCTTCCCTTTTTTAAATTCCCACGACGGCCCCTCCGAACCCATCACCGCGCTCATCGGGTTCTCCGCCGCGTCTTTTGAAAAGAAATCGGCCTGAACGTGGTCGCCGTTCGTCGCCGTCACATAGTCCATCGTCCACACTACGCGGCCCGGCGGACGATTGAGCCGCCCCGGTTCTGTGAACACCGCAACGCGAGCATGCGCCTCGGCTCCCGCGCGAAAAACGACTGCGCCATCGATCACCACGTCGTGCGCGACCGTCATCAGAATCGGCCGGCCCTCGGTCGCTTCATCCGACGACGCTTCATACGTCAGCTCAAGTTCGATCTGCGTCCCCCCTGGAACTCTCACATCGACAAACTCCGGTGCTTTCGCTGCAGCTGCCGGCGGGGGTGCGGATGCCGATGGCGCGGTCACCATCGCCACGATGACTTTGTCGGGTACGCCCGCCACCTTCAATTTCTGGAGAGCTGCGGGTGACGTATCGAACTCGCACGGTGAGGACTGAATCTTCGCGATCATCACATCGGCGCCGAGGTGCTGCGTCCGCATCTTTACGATCGCTGCATTATTCAGGGCGACGACGGCCGGACCGCCACGTTTGTTGGTCGTGTCCGTCATTCCAAGATTTTTGCTTGGCGCTTCGCCGGGCGAATTTGAAATGTCCGACCAATTGACCCAGCCGACGCGGCCGTCCGCAGCCCGCACCTGCACGTGGTCGAAGTAACGTCCCATCACTTCAACTTTCTCGCCACAGTGCAGCTTGCCCAATTCCTCGAGGCTGTCATTCGAGCGATACATCAGGATGTAAGAGCCGTAGGTGCCGCAATAGGCATATCCCGGCGGATTCCCGCGCGCCGAACCGGCGAGCAACGACGAAGCGAAGATCAAAATTGTCAGCGTGAAAAGTTTTTTCCGTAAAAATCGCGACGAAGCGAATCGAGCGTTCATTCAAGTCCCCGTGGCCGTTCAGCGCCTTAAGACAGGCTCGCTGCCGGCCGCCTGAAATCGATACGCTCCAGTTTCGCGTGTCACCCAACGCGAAGCCCATAGTACTGTGACGAGTCAGTTAAGAACTTACTGGGACGGCGCGGCCGTCACTTCATCGTTTCTTTCTTTCGCCGTCTCCCAGCGAATTCCCTTCCCCCGCAGCGCCTCAATCGCATATCGAATCGGCACGGCCGCTCCAACCGAATGAAACTCCTGCCCGTGCTGCATTTCAGACGCGAGCCCTGCCGCAGGTCTCAGCCACTGGCCCTCGATGAACGCCACCACTTCGCCAGTTTCAGCCGCCAAGACTGGCGCTCCGCTCTGCCCGAGAATCACCTCGTGATTGAACAACACCAGCTCTGTGTCGCCGAATCCTTTTTCCAACGCGCTGTTCTGAAAATCGATGACGCTCGCGGCGGAACGGTCTTCCAGCTCCGTCTCGTAGCTGTGTGGCTGGCGCCGCTTCGGACGCAGCGCTGCCACAACAATTGATTCCCCGCGCGAGACTGGTATCGCATCCGGCGCCAGCGTGCTCACGCGATACGCCTTGCCAGCAAATGGATTCGGCATCGCTCGTAGTACGGCAACATCGTGGTCGCGATCTTCGAGCACCACTTCCGCCTTCAGCATTTGCGGCGGAGCTTCTACTCGCTGCACCAAAATGTGCGGGTCACCGCCATTGCGAAATGAATGCAGCACGTGCGCGGCGGTAATCAGCAGGCCATCGCGGTTGATGAAAAATGCGTTGCCGTGAAAAGCGTATTGAAATCCATGTGCCGAAGGATTTTCGTCGAGGGGATAGACGATCGGACAAATCGCCGCCGCTATGGACTCATCGGTGGGATGCGCATTCGTTCTCGCTGGGACTTCGGATTGGGCGGGAGTGATCAAATATCCAAGCGCGATAAGAACCGCAAGGCCGACCACCGTTGTACCAGCCTTCGTAATGTGAAGGAATCGAGCCTTTTGCTGTGTGCCTATCATTTCGCGGGCCGGCTAACGTTCGTGATCTCCATTCTTGGTCATACTCCCGTCGATGCGTAATTGTCCCGAGGGCCAGTATTTCCTGCCGGGCACGGCGCTACGGCGCGCTCGATATCATTCCCGCTTCGCATCCCATGTCCGAAATGAATTGAACGTGACCATTCGGCATGCCAACATTTTGCATGAAGGTTTTCGCGTTCATACTCGCTGCCACGATCTGCGAATCCGTCGGCGACGTGCTGATGAGGATGGGCCTTCATGCTCATCAGCTACTGGGCCGAGTGGCGCTGATCTGCGGCGCAACCGCGCTGCTCGCGTCGTATGGCGCGCTTCTCAATCTCGCACCGGTTCAATTTGCGGAAGCGACCGGAATCTACATCGCGTGTCTTTTCGTTATGTTTCAGGTCACCAACTACCTTTTTTTTCGAGCGGTGCCAACGCACGGTGTCTTACTCGGCGGAGCCTTCATATTGGCCGGGTCGGCGATCATCTATTTGTGGCGATAGATCGGCATATGAAACCGAGAGATGAGCGCGCCAAACCAATCGGAAGAAGACTCATGAGCCTTTTGCTCACGCTGCTGATCGGATATTTGATCGCGCTACTCGCGCTGCGCGTTTTCGAATCGCATCTGCTCTTCTTTCCTGACTATCCGGGCCGACTCGAAGGCGACTGGCATCCGCGCACTCTTCCGGTCGAGGACGTTTGGCTGAAAGCCGCCGATGGCACAAAGCTTCATGCGTGGTGGATTCCGAATAAAGACGCGAAGTTCACGTTTCTTGCGTTTCACGGCAACGCATCAAACATCGCGAATCGCGCGAGTGTCTATGAGTTTCTTCGCAATACTCCAGCCAACATCTTTGCGCTCGAATATCGCGGGTACGGGCACAGCGAGGGGAAGCCAAGCGAATCTGGTATTTACCTCGATGCCCAAGCGGCCCATCAATACCTCGTCGATGTTCAGAAGATCGATCCGAAAACGATCATCTCCTTCGGTCAATCGCTCGGGACCGCCGTCGCCGCAAATCTCGCGTCTCGATTGCCGGTCGGCGCGGTCGTTCTGGAGGCGCCATTTCCATCAGCATCGGCAGTCGCGCGCAAAGTGTTCTGGTTTCTCCCTGGTATTCAGTTCTTCGTCCACGGACAGCTGAATACCTCCGTTCGCCTACAACACACCCGCGTTCCTCTTCTCGTTGTCCACTGCACACAAGATCCAGTAATTCCATTCGAGTTCGGTCAAGCGGTTTACCAGCGAGCGCCAGAACCAAAACGCTTTCTCAAAATTGAGAATCAGTGCCACGAGGAAGCATCCATCGTCTCGCCGGACAAGTATCGCGACGCTTTGAACGACTTCATCGCGATGCTCCGCTGAATACAGGAAATCGCCTCCGAAATCGTTTCGGAGAATATGCATTTATCACCCGATGTGCCGGCTTGCGGCCGCAACTTATCCTCTTCGGATTGTGTTGCTTCAGTGTA
>DATAMU010000461.1:0-2471 GCA_036266605.1 Candidatus Acidiferrum sp.
CACTGCACCGCCCGAAACCGGCACTGCCACATACAGCACGGGGATGGCGAATGCTCCGCGGCCGCGAGTCTGGACGCCGATTTCTCCGTGCAATGCTGCCTTGAATTCGGGTCTGTCGCCTTCGTTTTCGAGCGACGCCACCGGAATTTGAGAATCAGCGATTACATTGCCGTTGCCATCGACTACTGTGGCACGCGCGCCTGCCTGCTGGCCCGCTTGCGATGTAAGATCGGCGATTTTTGTGCTTCGATCGGTATTCACGCGGGCAGCGAACATTTCCGCTTTCTGCGTGAGGCCGCGAGTGGTCTGATCGCGCAGCGCTTTTTGCCAGAGACTTTCAGCGGAGTAAATGGTGGCCAACGCCGCAGCTGCAATCAGCGCAATAAAGGAGATGAAAAGGAGCACGAACACGCGCAACCGGGTGATCCGTTTCGGCGGCGCGCTTGTACCAGCTTGCACCTGGGCTTCAGTGGCCATTGGTGGTCAGGGCCAAAGATAGCAACGCTTTTTGCTCAACGTCGTGGGCTTTTGCCGAACCGGTAGCGGGGCTGGGACTTGCGGAGCGTTTCACCGACATCACCGGCCGTTCGCCCGCCAGATGCCGCAACCGCGGCAGCATGTAGTTCAACGCGCCCATGTTGGCCGGCTCTTCCTGAACCCAGACGATCTCGCGCGCGTTCGGATGCCTGGCAAGTTCGGCCGCAATCTCCGCCTCGGGGAACGGATACATCTGTTCGACGAACGTGATTGCGATATCGGTGATTTTCTTTTTCTTGCGCTCAAGCTTCAACTCGTGGCCGATTTTTCCGGTGCACAATAGGATTCGTCGCGCGTCATTGACTTCGGTGTCAGGTCGCACCCGCAAAAAGCCGCCGTTTGAGAACTCTTCGATCGGCGACGAAGCCTCCGGATGCCGCAGCATGCTTTTTGGTGTGAACACTACCAGGGGCTTGCGCCACGGGCGTAGGGCCTGCCTCCGCAATAGATGAAAATATTGCGCGGCAGTTGAAGGCTGGCAGACCTGAAAATTGTCTTTTGCCGCGAGTTGCAGAAATCTCTCAATGCGCGCGCTCGAATGCTCCGGGCCCTGCCCCTCATAGCCGTGCGGCAACAGCAGCACCAGGCCGGAGAGCAAACCCCATTTTGCTTCACCCGCAACAATGAATTGGTCGATGATGGCCTGGGCTACGTTCGCGAAATCGCCGAACTGCGCTTCCCATAACACCAGCGTCTCAGGAAAATCGCGGCTATAGCCGTATTCAAAGCCAAGGACGCCGGCCTCGGAAAGTGTGGAGTTATAAATCCGGCAATGTGCCTGGCCTTCGGAAACGTGCTCAAGCGGCACATACTCCTGTTCGTTCTCTATATCGAGCAGCACCGAATGCCGCTGATTGAAGGTGCCGCGGCGGCTGTCCTGCCCGCTGAGCCGCACCGGTATCCCGCTCTTCACCAGACCCGCAAAAGCCAGCGCCTCTGCCATTCCATAATCCACCGGACGCTTGCCCGCGCCCATTTCCGCGCGCTGCTCCAGTAACTTTTTTACCTTGGGATGAATGTGGAAATCCGCCGGATAGGTAGCAAGCCGCTCGGTGAGTTGCAGAAGTTCATCCGATGAAATCGCGGTATCTGCGTCATATTGCGACTTGTAACGACCGCCGCTGAAACGCTCCCAGTATCCCGGCAGCGACCGCATCAGCGGCTTCTTCCGCACGCTGGACGCCCGCTTTTGCGCCCCCTCAAGTTCCGCCTTCACTGCGTCCGCGCGCGATTTCGCATCGGAAATTCCTGTGTCCTCCCCGTATATCTCCCACAACGGCGGGTGCTCTTTGATCGCCTTGTACAGCAACGGCTGGGTAATCGTCGGATCATCCACTTCGCTGTGTCCATGACGCCGGTATCCGATCATGTCAATCACGACGTCGCTGCGAAACTGGTAGCGGAACTCCAGCGCAATCCGTGCCACACGAATGACGGCGTCCACGTCTTCGGCGTTGACATGGAAAATCGGAATACTCTGGCGTCGCGCGAGTTGTGCCGCGAACCGCGAGGAATGCAGCTCCTGCGCTACGGTCGTAAATCCAATCAGATTGTTCACGATCACGTGCAGCGTTCCGCCGACGCTGTAAGCAGGGATGTCGGCTAGGTTCAGAGTTTCGGCGAAAACGCCTTGCCCGGCGAATGCGCCGTCGCCGTGAACCAGGAGCGGCAAAAACTTTTCGTTACCGCCCTCGCCGGCGCGATCTTGCTTGGCGCGCGTCCGGCCAACTGTCACCGGATCCACAGCTTCGAGGTGACTCGGATTCGACACCAGATGGATGTGTATCTTGGCGCCGCTACGAGTTTCGTACTCTCCGGTCGCACCCATGTGATACTTCACGTCGCCGCCGCCGAGCACGCTGCGCGGATCAACGTCTTCAAATCCGGCGAAGACTTCTTCCGCTGGCCGCCGCGCAATATGCGCGATGGCGTTC
>DATAMU010000462.1:0-10509 GCA_036266605.1 Candidatus Acidiferrum sp.
ACCGTCGCGCGCCTCATCTGGTTCTACCAGCGCACCGGCCTGCAAAAATTCATCCGCTTCAGTGGCGTGCTCGAACTCTTCGGTCTCGCTGACCGCGAACAACTTCTCCCCACCATTGAAACTCCATTTTTCTTCAAGGAACTCGGCCGCACCTATCCCGCCGTTGGCCCTAAGCGCGGTCGCGTCGCGTTCTTCGCAGGATGCGTCGCCCAGGTCACGTTCGCGCGCCTTAATGACGCCACCATCCGCGTGCTAAACGCCAATGGCGTCGAAGTCGTCGTCCCCAAAAATCAATTGTGCTGCGGAGCGCTCGCCGCCCACGCCGGAATCCGCGACACCGCCCGCGATCTCGCGCGCAAAAATCTAGTCGCCTTCGCTGGAGAGGAATTCGACGCCATCATCACCAACGCCGCAGGCTGCGGCTCCACGCTTAAGGAATACGATCATTTCTTCAACGAAAAAGAACCCGAGTTCGAGAAGGCAGCCGCATTCAAATCCAAAGTGCGAGACATCACCGAATATCTCGCCACGCTCGGACTCGTCACTCCGCTGCGCCCGCTCAAGCCGCTCTTCTTGCGCGTCACCTATCAGGATTCCTGCCATCTGCTCCACGGGCAAAAAGTTCGCAACGCCCCTCGCGATCTCTTGAAAGAAATCCCCGGCCTCGAACTCGCCGAACTCCCGCACGCCGATATCTGCTGCGGCTCGGCCGGCGTCTACAACGTCACGCAGACCAAAGCCTCACTGGAATTGCTCGACGATAAAATGAAAAATATCGCCACCGTCAAACCCGATGTCATCGTCACCGCCAACCCCGGCTGCCTATTGCAACTCCGCGCCGGCGTCCAGCGCGTCAAAGGCAAGCAAGAAGTCATGCACGTCGTCGAACTCCTAGACCGCTCCATGCGCGCCAAAGCGCTCTAAGGAATTGAAGTCATGAAACTGAATGCTCCATGCGCTCCTCCAAAAGAATTTGTAGCGGCGTTTTTACGTCGCCACTCCCAGGTTTCTCCAAAACGTCTTCGTAGCGCCGGCGTCTCGCCGGCTGTTTTGAATTTTGTTGCGACACCGATTGCGCCCAACGCCAAATCGCCGTTGCGCCAGTCAGTAAAAACATACACGGACATGCACTATTCGCTCGTAGTACCCGGTGGTGACGGATTCGCACCGCATCCCTCCGTTTTGCGCGACCAACCTCGGCGCAAGCGTTAGCATCGTTCCAGCTTTTCCAAGGAGCCCCTTTTTCAGGAGCCGATTTTTTAAGGAGTTAACAGTGGCACTACGAACGGAACGAAGAAAAGCGACCCGGCATCCATTCGTCGCGCGAGCCGAAATCATCGACGAAAAAGAGAACGCGCGCACCTCATCCAAGATCAGCGACCTCAGCCTCAACGGCTGCTTCGTCGAGATCGGCAATCCGTTTCCTGAAGGCACTTCGGTCGTGATCGAGATTTACACCGAAGACGAAATGCTCGAAGCCCACGGCACCGTCGCCCGCATCGAGCCCAAGCAGGGCATGGGCCTCGCCTTCGACGAACTTCCGCCGTATTTCGCCGGCATCCTCAACAAATGGATCAAAGAATCCAAATCCACAAAAGTCAACTGAGGACGGAAGTTAGAAATTGGAAACTTGAAATTGGAGAAGCAAGACTCGTCGTCTTGTAACCGCGATCGTTTCCCAGATCGCGGGGCTTTTCCGGGCTCGTGAAATCGCCAAGCAGGCTGCGGCGAAATGCAATTGAGCTCTGGAGTTCGGAGATTGAAAATTAGACGCCCGTGATTTCGCCTGCGTCGTCCGTATCGATCGACAGCGCGCGCGACTTCTTCGGCAAGCCCGGCATCAACACCATGTTGCCGGAAATTATCACGACGAACTTCGCGCCCGCCGAAAGCGCTGCGTCGGAAATGTGCAGAGTCCATCCGGTCGGAGCGCCGGGAATTTTCGGATCGTCGCTAAAACTGTACTGCGTTTTCGCGATACACACCGGCAACTTCGCGTAGCCCCACTGCGAAAATTGCGCGAGCTTCGATTCCGCCTGATCTGTAAAACTCACGTTCGCCGCACCATAAATTTTCGTCGCAACTTTCCGAATTTTCTCGACCAGCGAATCCGACAGGTCGTACGCGGGAGTCACCACCGGCTCCGGATTTTCCGCCATCACTTGCACAACCAATTCCGCAAGATCTTTAGCGCCCGGTCCGCCCTTCGTGAATCCTTCCGACATCGCCGCCTTCGCTCCGTGCTCCGCCGAGTAGTCCGCCAAATATTTCAAGTCCGCATCGGTGTCTTGCGGGAAGCGATTCACCGCAACGATGGTCGGCAAGCCGTACGATTTCATGTTGGCGATGTGCTTTCCAAGATTCGGCAATCCCTTTGCTAGGTCGCCGCCGCCCTGCGTGCGAATGCTTTGCACCGTCGTCACGACGACTGCGATTGCAGGCTTCGTGCCGGATTGTTGCATCACGATGTCGAGGAATTTTTCGGCGCCGAGATCGGCGGCGAATCCCGCTTCGTTCACGACGTAGTCGGCGAGACGCAGCGCCATTTTCTGCGAGACTACACTGCTGGTTCCATGCGCAATATTCGCAAACGGACCTGTGTGCACGAACGCAGGCGTGCCATCGGTTGTTTGCGCGAGGTTCGGCATGATGGCTTCGGAGAGCAATGCCATCATGCCGCCGACGGCGTGGAGTTCGCCGGCGCGCACAGGTTTGCCGTCGCGCGTCATTCCGATGACGATGGATTCCAAGCGCTGGCGAAGATCCTTGCGATTTTCGGCTAACGCTAGAATTGCCATGATTTCGCTGGCGGCGGTGATAACGAAATTTGTTTTGCGATTGGCGCCGTCGCGTTTGCCGCCGACGCCGATGTGAATACGACGCAGGGCGCGATCGTTCATGTCCATGGCACGCGGCCACGTAATTTGATTTGGATCGAGATTCAGTTCGTTGCCGTGGAAAAGATGAGCGTCGATCAACGCTGCGAGCAGATTATTTGCGCTGGAAATTGCGTGAAAGTCGCCGTGGAAATGAAGATTTATTTTCGCGGCGGGTTCGATTTGCGAAAGGCCGCCGCCTGCAGCGCCGCCTTTCATGCCGAAAACGGGACCGAGAGAGGGTTCGCGCGAAGTGATGACTGCGCGCTTGCCGATGTACGTCAGTCCTTGCGTCAATCCGATCGAGGTGACGGTTTTTCCTTCGCCGGAAACGGTTGGAGTCGTGGCGGTGACGAGAATCATTTTGCCGCGCGGCTTGGCGAACGCGGGGTCGTTCAAAAGTTCGAGGCGGATTTTGGCGCCGTAGGAACTTACTTGTTCGACGTATTGATCGGGAATCTCTAGCTTTTTCGCGACGTCTCTAATGGGAAGGAGAGTTTTGGCCATAGGGTCGTTGATGTGTACGATTGGCTCCCGGAAAAGGGTAGCACAGCAGAACAGATGCTCAGGAGCGGACGGTGGATTGTGGGCTGGTGTTAGAAAAAAACGGGGAAAGGATATCGCAGAGACGCGGAGATCGCTGAGGTGCGCGGAGATTGCTGTGCGAGTTCGCTCGGCGTCGTTAAGAAGGAAGGGTGAGGGGTGAAAGTAGCGGAATGTTTGGTGCGAGAGCGGAGTCTTTGCGCGGAAAGTCCGCTGTGGGATGCCGCGCAGAGGTGTTTGTATTGGACGGATATCAATGGATTTGCGATTCGACGATTCGTTCCGGCAGCGGGCGATGTGAAGTCGTGGAAATTCGATGGGCCGGTGACGGCGCTTGCGCTGACTTCGATGGATGGATGGTTGCTGGCGGCGGTCGGCGGGCGACTTTTGTTTTGGTCGGCGGAGGGAGATCGGCGCGTGGAGTTTGTTGCAGTCGAGCGCGATTGGCCGAAGCATCGGTTGAATGATGGGGCTGCGGATGCGGCAGGGAATTTCTGGGTCGGAAGCATGCCGAACAATGTTGCGGAGGACGGTAGCGAAACGAAGGTGGAAGGATTTACAGGGTCGCTTTATCGCGTTGCGCCGGATGGAGAAGTTTCGGTGTGTGATTCGGGATTCGGAATCACGAACACGGTGATCTGGAGTCCTAGCCTCGAGAGATTTTATTGTGCTTGCACGGTTCGGAATGTGATCTGGGAGTACGACTACGTTCGTGATGGCGCGAAGTCGAATGTGACAAACCGGCGAGTGTTTGCGGAGAAGATCGATGCGGGACTGCCGGATGGATCGGCGATGGATGAGCACGGATTTGTGTGGAATTGCCGATGGGGAGGCAAAGGAATTTTGCGGATTGCCCCGAGCGGGGAAGTCGTCGGGAAGATTGAGATGCCGGTGTCGAACGTTACGCACTGCGCGTTCGGTGGCGACGATGGGAGAACGCTGTTTATTACGACGGCGTCGATGGGGGCGGAGTCGGAAGCGTTGGCGGGGTGTCTGTTTGCGATGCGGGTCCCGGTGCGGGGCGTACCGATTGGGAAGTTTCGAGTTTCGCCGGAATGGGCGGAGCGGCTGCGTCGAGCGTAGGGAAGAGATGGTTTGGATCGAATGCGGATTTGATGCGCGTTGCGAGTACGCGTTCGGACGCGAGCGATTCGCTGAAGATGGCGCGATATGCGGCTTTGTGTTGAAGCGGCGCTGAAATGAGTTGCGCACGGCCGCCGAACGAACGGGCTAAAGCGAGAATTTCGCGGGCGAAGAGCGAGGCAAACGGCGAGTCCGTCGAAGGTGCGGATGTTGTGTTGCTTGAAGCATCCTCCGCCTGCAAAGACGCAGCAATAAGCATTGGCCCGGATGCGCGGGCGATGATTGCGAGCGGAAGTTGTGCTGCTGCTCCGAGCGATTGCAGGACGGTGGCGGCTTTGACGTGCTGCGCCGGCGGCAGGGCGAGTTTGACGATGACTGGAGCGGCGAAATCTTCGCGGAAGTGGGCGATGGATTCGCGCAGACGCGTCGAGAGAGCGGCGAGCGTGGTGGGATCGTCGAGCATGTGCATGTCGCCGGTCTGGGATTGCTCGGCGATTTCGGCGAGGTCGCGTCTGTAGCGGGCGATTAACCCTTCGTTGCCGGAAAATTCTGCAAACAAATACCAGTGAGCCGGATCGAGTTCAGAGAGTGGTACGGCTCCGTTTGTGTGGCCGATGAAGATACGTGCGGCTTGCGCGTTCAGCACGTCGAGCGTCAACGGCGCCAACGGCGAGTGCATGATTTTTTGACGAGCGGAGAGGGCAGCTTCGTGATTCGGGAATGTGGCGAAAAAGCCCTGGGTCGCGTCGGGGATTGGGAAGGTGCGGAAGTTGAGGCGCGTGATAACGGCGAGCGTGCCGCAGGAACCGATGAGAAGTTTGTGGAGGTCGTAGCCGGTGACATTTTTTACGACGCGGCCGCCGGTTTTAATTTGAGCGCCTTTGCCGTCGATGAATTCGGCACCAAGCAGAAAATCGCGAGGAGTGCCGTACGCGTTGCGCAGAGGCGAGTCGAGACCTGCGGCAATGGCGCCGCCGATGGTGGATTGCGCGTAGTACGGGATGAGGAGCGGGAGGAATTGATTGTGCTCGCGGAGCTTTGCGTTGAGCTTCGCGAGCGGCATGCCTGCGCCGACGCTGATGGTGAGATCAGCGGGATCGTAGTGTGCGATGTCGTCGAGCGCGGTCATGTCGAGAGCGACGTCGTAGCGTTGCGGCGTTGGCGCGCAGAACAGTTTTGATCGAGCGCCGATGGGAATGATGGAGAGATTCTCTTTGGCGGCGAAGCGGACGATTTCGCCGGCTTGGTCGGCGGAGGCGGGCTTGGCGAAAGCGGTCGGGGCGATGCCGTCGATAGCGTAAAGTTCGCGATTGGCGGCTTTCGCGACAAAGATTGCGTTGGCCCCGAGTACGGACTCGAGGCGGGTGATGGCGCTGTCGGTCACGGCACTCATGAGGCGGAGACAGGCGCGGGAGGAACGGGCACGGGCGCTGTTTCAGATTTTGGAGTCTGGATGTGATGCGGCTTGAGGCGCGTCTCGCCGCAACCTTTGCTGAGGGGGAATATTTTGCCGGGATTGAGCGAGCATTTCGGATTGAACGCGTCGTGAATGCGGCGCATGAATACGAAATCGGCGTCATTGAAGAGGAACGGCATGAGTTCGCTTTTTTCCATACCGATGCCGTGTTCGCCGGTGAGGCTGCCGCCGACTTCGACGCAGTAGCGGATGATTTCGGCAGAGGCTTGCATGGCGCGCTGGAATTGTTCGTTGTCGCGGATATCGTAGAGAACGATGGGATGGAGGTTGCCATCGCCAGCGTGAAAGACGTTGCCGATGTTGAAGCCGAATTGAGTGCCGATTTCCTGGATGCGGCGCAGAGTTTGCGGAAGTTTTGAACGCGGAATGACGCCGTCAAGGACGTAGATGCCGGATGCGATACGGCCGAGAGCGCCGAAGGAATTTTTGCGGCCTTTCCAGAGAAGGTCGCGCTCTTTGTCGTCGCGGGCCGTGCGGACTTCGCGGGCTTTGTGCGCGCGACAGATTTCGTCGATGACGGCGGATTGCGCGGTGACGGCTTCCAACATGCCTTCGACTTCAAGGAGAAGCACGGCGCCAGAATCCATAGGAAACCCGGCGTGGATGTAGTCTTCGATGACGCGGAGGGTCCAGCCATCGAGCATTTCGCAGGCAGAGGGCGTGATGCCGCGGGCGGTGATGTCGGCGACGGTTTCGCTGGCGTCGTCCACGGTTTCGAAAACGGCGAGGAGGGTTTTGATGGCTTCGGGTTTGCGCGACAGCTTAACGGTGACTTCGGTAACGAGAGCGAGGGTGCCTTCTGAGCCGACGAAGAGGCCGGTGAGATCGTAAGAGCACCCGTCGCCTTGCTTGCTGCCGACGCGGACGATCTCGCCGCTGGGCAGGACGAGTTCGAGAGCGGTGACGTGATTGGTGGTGACGCCGCTGGCGAGGGTGTGCGGGCCGCCTGCATTTTCGGCGACGTTGCCGCCGATGGTGGAGGATTTTTGGCTGGAGGGATCGGGAGCGAAGTAGAAGCCGGCGTGTTCGACGGCGCGGGTGATGTCGAGATTGACGACACCGGGTTGGACGACGGCGCGTTGATTTTCGAAATCGAGTTCGAGGATGCGGTTCATGCGGGAGAAGACGAGCATGAGTCCGCCGGAGCGGGCGAGCGCGCCGCCAGAGAGGCCGGTGCCGGCGCCGCGGCCGAGGATGGGGATGTTGTGTTGATTGGCCAGGCGGACGATTTGGGAGACTTCGGCGGTCGTAGAAGGGAAGACGACGAGATCGGGGCGGCCTTTTTCGACGGAGCCGTCGTATTCGTAGAGGATGAGGTCTTCGGGGAGAGAGAGGACGGCGGATTCGCCGAGTAGTTTTTGGAGGGCGCGGGTTAGATCGCGATGCGCATTTTGGGGAACGGGGGGCACGGTGGAATTAGGTTAGCGCAGATGGGGGATTGTGGGGAGATGACTTGGGCGTACATTGAGGAAGAGTTATAGGAGCTGGAACTGACGGGTCGTGAATTTTGTGCCGCTTGCTTAGGTTGCTACGCGATCGAACTTTACTTTCCGAACTTTCAAGGGAAAACGTGGGTGTTCGGTTTGCAGCGTGTGCCCCGCGATTGTGTCCGGACAGACGCAACCAATGAGATGGGGGATGTGAAGGACGGCTTCGATTTTGGTTACGGCTTCCGCTCGAAAAATTCGTAGGCGGTCTTTTCAGGGACGCCCTGGCTCTCTACGGTCAACACCGTGGTTAGAATTTTTCGCTCTGAGCCAAGCTTCATGGCGCGGGTTGTTACCACGTCGCCATTCGGAGTCTGCTGTTTGATGGTGAAAACCAGTCGAGTGCCGTCAACGTCGCCCGATTCAATGCTAGCGGTGTAGGTGTTTCCCGAGACAGTCTCAGTGGCCTCGGGCCCGTCGGTGATCAAATCGAACACCAAATCTTGAGGACCGTGCTTCGATTCCGACTTGATTTCGATGTGTAGTTTCGGATCGTGTTGCTCAATGATCAAGGTCATACTCTTTGGTGCGGGGAGTTCCTTGTCGAAGCGGCTTTCCCGGGTATCCAACTGCCAAGTCCCGCTAAAGTCAGGTTTTGCCGACGCCGCAAACGCAACGCCGCTAACTGCAGCAAGGATGAAGATCGCAAAAATAGTCTTCAAGGTGCCTCCTCCGGACGCTCTCACTTCCTTTTCGGTATGGTGTCAGCGGGGATTGTATATGCAACGGCCTGCCCTGGAACGATTTTTTTGCCGATGCGGAGCTAGTCATAACGTCGAGAGCTGGCTTCGAACCGCATCGCACTTTCCTTATTTGCGAATCAACCGAGACTTGGTTGAGGTTGCGGCGCGAGATCTCGCTTGGCCAAGTCGATTGAGATTTGACGACAGAGCCCCGTACTCTGTAGAGACTGAGGGCGCGCCATTCGGGAGAAGTCTCGGGTCCAAGGCGTTGGAGTGGAGGGTGTGTTAACGTAGCGCAAAAGTTGCGCTACTGAATAGGATGAAAGAGTTGGACCAAGGAGTGTTTTGATGCCGAGAGCGCGGGTGTTTGCTACCAGGCCGTTATTTCCGGCGGCGCAGCAGATATTGAAGGCGGATTGCGATGTGGAGTTTTGGACGCAGGCGGAGCGGATTTCGAAAGAGGAGTTGTTCCGGCGCGTGAAGGACAAGGATGGGTTGGTGTGTTTGCTGACGGAGAAGGTGAACGACGAGTTGCTGCGTGCGGCGCCGAAATTGAGGATTGCTGCGAATGTAGCGGTGGGATTCGACAACATTGATTTGCCGGCGTGCACGAAGCGCGGCGTGGTGGCGACAAATACGCCGGGAGTGCTGGACGAGACGACGGCGGATTTTGCGTGGACGCTGATGATGGCGGTGGCGCGGAGGATTGGAGAGGGCGAGGCGCTGGCGCGGTCGGGGGCGTGGAAGGGATGGGATCTGGATCAGTTGGTGGGGACGGATGTTTGGGGGAAAACGCTGGGCGTGGTGGGATTTGGGCGAATTGGCCGGGCGATGGCGCGGCGGGCGTCGGGATTTCAGATGAAAGTCTTGTATTCGGATGCGGTGCAAGCGCCGGCGGATGTGGAGACGGAGTTGAAAGCAGAGTATCGGGATTTGAATGCGCTGCTGGCGGAGGCGGATTTTGTGAGCGTGCATGTGCCGCTGACGGAGGAGACGCGCGGGTTGTTTAATGGTGGGAGATTGTCGCGGATGAAGCCGACGGCGTTTTTGATTAACACGTCGCGCGGGCCGGTGGTGGATGAGGCGGCGCTGGTGTATGCGCTGGAGAGCGGGAAATTGGCGGGAGCAGCGCTGGACGTGTACGAGCAGGAGCCGTTCATTCATTCGGGACTGAAGCGGCCGAATGTGGTGTTGGCGCCGCACATTGCATCAGCGTCGTTGGAGACGCGCACGAAGATGGCGGTGATTGCGGCGGAGAATGTGGTGAGCTTTTTCAAGGGGAAGAAGCCGGGCAACATGTTGAATCCGGAGGCGTGGAAGAGGCAGTGATCTCGTCGGAAGTTTTCCTATGGCGGAATTAAAGCAGCTGGCGCGGCGGATTTTTCACGAGACATTGGCGGCGATCGATATTCCTGCGGCGATGCAGCGGAAGCTGTGGCGCGACGGGAGTGTTTTGCATTGCGGCGATGAGCTAGTGATGGAGTTGGGCGGATTCTCGCGCGTGTGCGTGGTGGCGATTGGGAAAGCGGCGCATGCGATGGTGCAGGGGTTGGCGGCGGTTGTGGCGGGCTTTTGCGGCGGCGATTGCGCAGTGACGTTTGGCGGGATTGTGAGTGTGCCGACTGCGCCTGCGGCGGGCGCGGCGGTTGACGGGCTGAAATATTTTGTGGGCGGACACCCGATTCCGAATCAGGCGAGTCTGGATGCGGGGCGGGCAATCTTGGAGGAGCTACGATCGTGCGATGAGCGGACGCTGGTCGTGTTTCTTTTGTCGGGCGGTGGGTCGGCGCTGGTGGAGTTGCCGATCGATCCGATGGCGACGCTCGAGGACGTGCAAGGTTTGTACTCGGCGCTGGTGACTTGCGGAGCGCCGATTGCGGATTTGGGAAAGGTGCGGCGGCATTTGTCGGCGGTGAAGGGAGGACGGTTGGCGGCTGCTGCGGGGCGGGCGACGAAGATTACGCTGGCGGTGAGCGATGTGCCGAAGCGGCAGGAGGCGGCGCTGGCTTCGGGGCCGACGATTCCTGATCCGACGACGGTGCGCGATGCGATGGATGTGATCGAGAAGTATGAGTTGCGGGCGCGGCTGCCGCGGCGCGTGTGTGATTGGATCGATGCAGGGCGGATGAGCGAGACGCCGAAGTCGGGTGAGGCAGCGTTTCATAATGCGCATTTTTCGTTGCTGTTGGGCATGGATGATTTGTTTCATCCGGCGCATCGGGCTGCGGAGGCGATGGGATTTATCACGTGTTGCGATAATTCCACGGATGATTGGCCGGTGGTGGATGCGGCGGAGTATTTATTGAAGCAGCTGGAGGAGTTTTCTGCTGCGCATGGCGGGCGGCGCGTGGCGTTGATTG
>DATAMU010000463.1:0-3719 GCA_036266605.1 Candidatus Acidiferrum sp.
TGAGGAGAAGCATCACGTGGCTGCGAAAAACAATATTGGAATCCTGACGGGCGGCGGCGACGTGCCGGGACTGAACCCGGTGATCAAGTCGGTCGTCTATCGCGCAAAAGAGATGGGGCGTCAGGTCATCGGCATTCGCAAGGGGTGGGAAGGGCTCACCCACATGGCGGATTCAAACGAGGATCCGATTTATATTCGGCCACTGACGCGCGATAACACGCGAACGATCGACCGCACGGGCGGCACCGTGCTGCACACGTCGCGCACGAACCCGCGCAAAATGTTGGAAAGCAAGCTTCCAAAGCACATCCATCCGGATCGCATCAAGAAGCTGCCGTTTGACGGGAAGCATTACGACTTCACACCGATCGTGCTGGAAAATCTGGAGCGGCTCGGAATCGGATGCCTGGTGACGATCGGTGGCGACGACACGCTTAGTTTCTCGGCGGCGTTGTCGGCAGCGGGCATGCCGGTCATCGCGATTCCGAAGACGATGGACAACGATGTGCAGGGCACGGACTATTGCATCGGGTTTTCGACCGCGATCACGCGCGCGAAAGAATTGATCACGCGACAGCGGACGACGCTTGGCTCGCATGAACGCATCGGCGTGTTTCGCATTTTCGGCCGCGATGCGGGTTTTACCGCGCTGTATACCGCGTATGTCACTTCGACGCGCTGCCTGATTCCGGAATATCCGTTCGACCTCGACCACGTCGCGGAAATTTTGTCGCACGACAAGAGCGAGAACCTGAGCCACTACGGAATCGTGATCGTTTCGGAAGGCGCCACGTGGAAAGAAGGCTCGGTCGCTGAATACGGCGAGGCCGATGCCTACGGCCATCGCAAGAAGGTCGATATCGGAGAAGCGCTGGGCGAAGAAATTCGGCGTCGCACCGGCGACGAAATCATGATCAGCGATCTCACTTACGATTTGCGCTCGGGAGAACCGGACGCGATCGATCAACTCGTGGCGATTACGTATGCGAACATCGCCGTCGAGATGTTGGCTGAAGGAGTAACCGGCCGCATGGTCGCCGTGCAGAACGGATGTTACGCACACGCGCCGCTGCCGGCGTCATCGCTGGGCGCGCGCCGCGTCGATCTGAAAACGCTGTACAACACGGAGCGGTATCGCCCGAGCTATGCATCAAAGCTGGGCGCGCCGCTGCTGTTCAACCATATTTAAGCTGAGCAACAAGCTAAAAATCCCGGAGCGAGGTATCCGCTCCGGGATTTTATTTTTCAGGAAAGAGCTTCGGCAAGAGAATAGGGTTTTTTGTGGCGTACTTCAGGGGCTAAAGCCCCTCGCTGGTTGAGCTGCAATGTCGCGGCTGAAGCCGCGACCCACAAAGCGGTCTCGTCCGATGGCATACATCCAGTGCGTCCGTCTCCGAATCAAGGATCCAGATGTTGTAGTCGCTGCAGAGTCTACGGGGTTGAAGTGTTGCGGACTTGGGGCGCAGCGTGCTGCGCCCCTACAAAATGTCGCGATGGTTCGCGGATGGCGCGTCACGGGCAGGTGGGGACGAGCAAAGATGGCGACGTAAAGTCGCCGCTACAACGCCTCGAGGAGATTCAGGCTTAGGGCGCGGGGTAGAGTTTGTTGAACTCGGGGTCGTCGTGCAATAAGGACAAGTCGGAGTCGCGGCGGGCCCATGTCGCGTCGCGGAAACCTTCCTGCCACGCTTTGCGGAGCGCGTCGAGAGCTTCCGTCTTTCGATTCAGTGCACAGTAAGTACACGCGGCGTTGTAGAGGATGGATGCCTCATTGGCACGCAATGTGATGGCAAGACCGGTTTCGCGAAGAGCGTCGTCAGGCCGGCCCATTTCCGCGTAATCTCCGCCGAGGAGGATTCGGGCGCGAGCATCTTCTGGGACCTGTTTCAGGTGATTTTCGAGTGCCGCCATGCGCCTGACCTTGAAATTCTTGCGTGCCTCGGTCTTGCCGAGTGCGCCGAGAGCGTTCCCGATTGGGATGTACACGTTGTAGTCTTCGCCGCTCGCGGACATCGCCGCTTCCATGATCTCGACAATTTCCTGATAACGTCCGGCGGCAAATAGCGCGCGGCACAAAAGGTAGTAGGCACCTTCGCAGTCGTGCCGGCGCTCGATCGCCTTTTGAGCCATACGCACGGCTTCGTCGTGCAGGTCGGTGGCGTATAGAACCCATGCCTGACTGACTTGCACTTCGGGAAGGTCCCAGCGAAGGGCGACGGCTTTGCCCGATGCCGCTCGCGCGCGCTCGACCCACACCGAGTCGCGGCTATAGTTGCAGTAGAACATCGCGCAGGCATTCGCGGAGGCGGCGTAGGCTAACGCGAAGCTCGGGTCGATCGTCACCGCGTTTTCAAACATTCCCAGCGCGAATTCGAGATCCTGGCGGGTTTGGCGGCGGGCGTAACGCTTGCCACGCAAATATAGATCGTAAGCTTGAAGATTTTCGGTCGGCTTGACGGCAAGCGCTTCGAGTTCTTGCGGCGACAATGTGACGCGCAACGCTTCGGCGATTTTCCGCGCGATTTCATCTTGAACTTCGAAGACGTCTTTCATTTCGCGATCGTAGCGCTCGGACCACATCGGGAAATCGGTGTGAGTGTCTACGAGTTGCGTGGTGATGCGAAGGCGATTGCCGGCGCGGCGGAGGCTGCCGGTGAGGACGTAAGCGGCGCGGAGTTGCTGACCGATCTGCTGCGGTGTGACCTGCTTGTCGCGAAAAGCCAATACCGTGGGTCGCGAAAAAGTGTTCAGGCCGCGAATTTTCGAGAGCTCGGTGATGATGTCTTCGGTGATTCCATCGCGGAGATATTCGTCTTCCTTGGCGCCGCTTAAATTCTCGAAGTAGAGGACGGCGACGGATTTTGGTCCGGCCTTCGCGACGCCGGAGCGCGAATCGGTCGCTTCTTTCTCTTGCGCTTGCACGCGTTTGTGACCGGAGTCGAGATCACGCTTGAGGCGATTGAGATCGGTCTTCAATTCGGTCGCCGACTGGCAGCGAAGATTTCGATCCTTTTCGAGGAGCTTATTGAAGATGCGTTCGAGATCGCCGGGGATCGCGCTGTTCACTTGAACCGCTGGCACGGGATCGCGATTGAGAATTGCGTCGAAAATCATCGCCGAGGTGTCACCGCGAAATGGCAAAGTGCCGGTGGCCATCTGATAGAGAACGGTTCCGACGGAAAAAAGATCGGAGCGAGCATCGACGAGTTCGCCACGCGCTTGTTCGGGGGACATGTAGGTGATGGTACCGACGGACATGCCGGGTGAAGTTAGCTCTTCTCCGACAACGGTATCGAGCCGCGAAACGCTCGAACTATTTGCGGAATTCAGATTCACGCGCTCGATTTTGGCGAGGCCGAAGTCGAGAATCTTCACCTGGTTGCGCGGCGTGACAAAGATGTTGGCGGGCTTGATGTCGCGGTGGACGATGCCCTTGGCGTGAGCGGATTCGAGCGCGTCGGTGATCTGGATGGCGAGCGGCAGGAGTTGATCGACGGGAAACGGCTGGCGGCCCATTTTTTCGGCCAGTGTCTGGCCTTCGAGCAATTCCATGACGATGAATTGCTGGCGGTCGTGCTGCTCGATGGCGTGGATGGTACAGATGTTCGGATGGTTGAGGGATGAAGCGGCGCGGGCTTCGCGCTGGAAGCGCTCGAGGAGCTGGGCGTCTTGCGCCATTTCGTCGGGTAGAAATTTGAGCGCGACTTTGCGGCCGAGAC